>JALZNB010000143.1 GCA_030857905.1 Actinomycetota bacterium | reverse complement strand
TCCACACTTCGTCGAGCAAGGCGAAACCGTCGTGTTGCCACACCGGAAATTATTCGAGTTCCCACGCCCCCAAGCCGATCCGATACCGCTCATGGGTCAGTTCGGGATGGGTTTCCACGAGGAGCCTGGTGTAATCCGAGTTCACCGCGAGCAGGCTCACCGGATACCTGGGTCTGCCCGTGGTGTCGGGCTGGGGAAGCCCCGTGCGACACGACAATGCCTGTTCTTCCACGACCGAGACCAAAGGCACGTTCGCATGTCGGATGACGTCGTGGATGAGCCTGCCCATCTGACCGAGTCCGAGTTCGGCGGTCAGATAGCCGGCGACGTTGACGCCGAAGTCGGCGACCGGCGGTTCAACCGCGTCAGGCTCGCGGGGAGCCGCCCACGACGGAACCTCTCCCTCGGCGGTCCCGTGTGTCCGGCACCACGTGCGAAATCCGTGCGCGCCCGGCCCACTCGGCTGACCGAACGCGACCTGGAGGTCGACCCGGTTCCGCCACAACCCCATGACAAGCCTGTTCAGACCCGCGGTCTGCTCGACGGGACTGTCGGTGGAGCACAACCATTGCCGAAACGCCGAGCCCGCGTCGTCACCGAACGGATGCGGGGGTGTCGCGGCATCTTTGTCCCAGGCTTGCCGGAACAGACCGCGCATCACCGATGTCAGGACATCGCCGCCCGGCAGGTAGTCGAATCGATAGTCCGGAGCAGCGCCATCCGGGAGTACGTCCTGCCGATAGTCCGCGCACAACACTCGCAACGCCGTGTTTTCGGACAGAAGCACCCGCGGCCGTTCGGCACAAGCGGAGCTGAACAACCAAGGCCGATCCGGGTCGAAGTCAACGAACTGAACCAGTTGAAGCGCCTCGCCATCCACGATCGGGACGTTGTCGCGGCTCGCCACCGTGCGCTCGTGCGCGTTCCAGTACGCGATGGTGAACGCCGAATCTCGAATCATCTTGTGCTGGAACAAGGTCGTGGCACTGTCGAGCAGGATTTGTTCCGACCGCAGTGGAACCTTCGGATCAGTCAGCGCGTGTCGCCGGGGGACGTCGTCGAGGTAGTCCAAGAACGGCAGACCACCTTGCCCCACGGCGAGAAAACCGGTGTCCACCAACCCAAACGACGATGCCGCGGCGGGTGTCTTGCCATCCAGCGGCAACGCGGCGAGATTGCGCGGCGTGAGAACGACGCCCCGGGATCGCGCGTGGTCGGCGATCCCGGCCAACGGCGCGAAGACCTTGCTCTGCGGCTGGATATAGAGCGCCACGTCGTACTCGGAAATCAACTGGCGCAACAGAGCCGGCCGCACCGCCATCGCCAGGTCCTCAGCCCCGTACGCGGTCGCCAGCCGGAAGAACCGGTCATCGAGTCCCAGTCGATCGAACCCGGCGATCGTCAGACCGCCCTCGGTGCCGGACCCGTCGCCGTCCAAGTTGACGATCAAGAACCGATGGTCGCTGTGATGCGCGAGGTAGCTCCTGGCCAGGGTGACCGCCGCACCCAACTGGTGACTGGGCGTCACAGTGCAGCAGATCACCCGGCCAGGACTCTCACGCATTGACGGGAAGAACCTTCAACTGCTCCTGGATCACGGTGTCGAACGCCTCGCGAACCTTCGCCAGGTCGTCCCCGTGGACCTGGATGCGCACAACCGTGCCCTTGTGGGCGTAGTGCGCCCGCAGCAACGCGGGCCTGCTCTCGGCCTTGTCGATGTCGGCGACGGTGACGCCCGCGGGCACGTCGGTGCGCGCGACCATCCCGTACTTGACTTGCAGCGCGGCGAGACCGGTGACCGTGGTCGTCGCCCCCTCCGGGGTGGTGGCCCTCGTGCTGAGCACGTAGGCGTTCACTCCACCGGGCAACAGTGAGGTGGCGAGACGGCAACCGCCCGCCTCGACCTTCGTGTAGAACGTCGCTTCCTCCGGCGTGAGGATCTGACTGGCCTCGACGTCGGCGAAGGTCTTGATGTGGGCGGTCTGGTCCCGCTTGCCGGGAAGCTCGGCGACCTCAAGGTCGTCCTTCGGCCTCGACGTCGTCGTGGGTGGCGCCGTGGTGGTCTCGGTCACGTTGGCCTGCGGCTGCGGATCGTCGCCGCTGTCCTTGCCGAAGAAGACGAACGCGCCGACTCCCAGCCCCGCGACCAACAGCACAACCACCGCGATAAGCACGATCTTGCTGCTCTTGCCCGACCCGCCCGACTCGAACACCTCGGGACCTTGGCGAACCCAGTCGGCGTTGCCCGATGCCGCCAGCGGAGGGAACTCCGAGCCCGCCCACGGCGGGGCCACGTCGTCGTTACCGCTCTGCTGGGGGTGTTGTGGCGAACGCTGCGAGTGTTGGTGCTGGCCCTGCCAGGGCGGCAACTGCTGCTGTTGTTGCTGCTGCTGCTGGTAGTTCGGTGGCGGATACGGTCCACTCTGCTGCATGTTCTGCGGCGGCAGACTGGGAACGATCTGCGTGCGCTCCGCGTCGCTCTCGTTCGACGGCGGACGCGTCGTCTGCCAGGCGTTGTTACCCACCACCTGTGTGCGCTCGTCCGTCGGCTGCCCCTGGTTTCCCTGAGTGGAGACAACCTGTGTGCGCTCACCGGGCGGTGGCTGCTGCGGAACGGGGGCGATGAACGTCGTGTTCTCGGCTTGGCCGGGCTGCTGCGCACGTTCCTCCGGCGACGAAGTGCCCGCTGCGGAAGAAAGCACCCCGTCTCGCCGCACGCGGTAGTCATCGGCCGAGATGCGGCCAGTGGCCAACTCTTCATCCAGCTTGCGGAGTTCCTCCTGCCAGGACAACCCTGGCCCCCTTTCTCCTTGTCGCGGTCCGACGGTGATGACTGGCCGAACCCGGCACATTCTGCACCCGCACAATGTGTCGCCTGGCGTCGAGGCCAACTCGTGACCTTATCGGTCGTGGCCGGGCGGTACGAATGTTCTAGCCCTTGGTGACAGGCAGACTTCGCAGCGTCATCGCCACGGCGTGACGCAGCGACGACGCCAACTTCGCCTCGTCCTGTTGTCCTGATTGCAGGATCGTGATGCGAACCGCGCCGCCCTGAGTCACATATGACGCCCGAATCACCACAGTGTCGGCTGTTTGCGCGCGCCGCGCGGTCACGCCCGCGGGCAGATCCGCGATTCCCGGGTCGGACATGCCGCCGAGGTCACCGTTGGTCACGATGGTGGCTTCGATCAGCTCGGCTTCCTCCTGACGCCCGGTCTGGAACAGGAAAGCCTGGTAGCTCAGGTTGTCCTCGACCGCCGCGCGGAAGTAGATCCGCTGTGTGCCGCCACTGAGGTATGCGACCTCGTCCTCTTTGATCAGATCGGCCGTCCGGCCTTCGGAAACGGTGAACTCACCCGAGGTGGAAAGCACGCTGCCCGTCGGGTTGGGCACGGACTCGACGGAGAAACCAGGCGCCGCCCGAGGAGGCTCGGCCGAACCGAAAGCGAGCCACCACCCGGCCGCCCCCGCCACCGCGATGATCAACAAGACCGCGAGAACCAGCAGCCCCGGCCGGTCCTTGCGCCCGGCCTGGGC
This sequence comes from Actinomycetota bacterium, assembly GCA_030857905.1. Taxonomy (GTDB): domain Bacteria; phylum Actinomycetota; class Actinomycetes; order Mycobacteriales; family Pseudonocardiaceae; genus Actinokineospora. The sequence continues at coordinate 5,966 of JALZNB010000143.1, read as the reverse complement.
GAAGACCGCCTCACCCACGACCGGAGCGTCCCTCCTGACAACGCCCGGCGTCGACTCCGGCGGGCGCGGTTCCTCGAACAGCGACTGGGAGCCCGACCCGCGCGGCACGGTCTGCCGAACAGGCCCTCGACTCGAAGCCAACGCGAGAATGTCGTCACGCTGTCGCCGGTAGTCGGCCGCTGACATCTGGCGCGCCGCCAACTTGGCGTCGAGTTCCCTGAGTTGTTCCTGCCACTGCATCCAGATCCCCCAGGCTCCTCGGTTGCGTGAGTATCTCTCGCGGGCCGTCCACCGTGGGCGGCATACGACAATCGCTCTCCGGCGGAACCGATCCGCTCGCCCGTACAGTGGGGGCATGGCGCTGTTCGGACGGGACAAGAATCGGATCGTGGAATCGAGCCAGGCCCTGCCGGGCCGGGCGGAGGCCGTGGCGGTGCCGAGCGGGCACGCGGTGCTCCCCGATCGGCGGCTCGTCCCGCCGTTCCCCGACGGGATGCGGACCGCGGTGTTCGCCATGGGATGTTTCTGGGGCCCGGAGCGAGTGTTCTGGCAGGTCCCCGGCGTGTACTCGACGGCCACCGGATACGCGGGCGGGTACACCCCGAACCCGTCCTACGAAGAGGTGTGTTCGGGGCGCACAGGGCACACCGAAGCCGTGCTGATCGTCTTCGATCCCGCCGTGGTCAGTTACGAAGCCCTGCTCACCATCTTCTGGGAGGGCCACGACCCGACCCAGGGAATGCGGCAGGGCAACGACATGGGCTCGCAGTACCGCTCAGCGGTGTACTACGCCGACGACGCGCAAAAAGTCGCCGTCGAGGAAAGTCGGGCGAACTACCAGCAGGCGCTGACGGCGGCGGGACTCGGCGAGATCACCACCGAAGTCGCCGAGCTGAGCGACTTCTATTACGCCGAGGACTACCACCAGCAATATTTGGCGAAAGTTCCGAACGGGTACTGCGGCATGGGCGGAACCGGTGTGTCCTGCCCGGTCGGCCTTGGAGTCCGCGAAAGCTGACGTGTGCCCGCAGGAGCTGTTCTCGATGATGAGGCCCTCAGGCTGGTCGCACCGCGGTGATCACTAGCGGCTAGGGCCCAGCTGAGGGGTGCCACTGGCCTGGGGGTTACCTCATCGAACGCTGTGCGGTGTTCTGGCGCCGCACATCGTGGAGTTGGTCTTCGAGAGAGATGATGCGGCAGGCGGCATCGATGCCGGTGCCCTGGTCGACCAGTTCCCGCACCCGCGCGGCGATGCGCAACTGGTGGCGGGAGTAGCGGCGATGACCACCGGCGGAACGTTGGGGCTCGATCAGGCGGGCCTCGTCGAGGCTGCGCAGGAAAGCCTGGGTGATGCCAAGCATCTCCGCGGCCCGGCCCATGGTGTAGGCGGGATACTGGTCGTCGTCGAACTTGTCGGTCCCGCTTGGAGCGGGGGTGTCGCGTTGATCAGGAATCATTCGGCCTCCACATCACAAGGGACCCTGGCTACCGCGCGGCAGCCAGGGTCCCTGGGATTCGGTTTCATCATTGTCAACCGACGTGAACGCCGGCTTCCTGTACTCGCGTCATCCGTCCGAGAGGCGGAGACTGCAAGGATCGCTGATTCGTAACCGAGAACCACCTTTCGATCTGATGGGACTGCGGTACCCGCGCGGCACTACCGAACAGCCGCGGCGGGCGATCCAATGATGTGTCGTTTCCCTTCTTTCCGTGATTTCCTTTACTTCATACCGCTACTTCCACTGCCGCGATCGTCACCCACTGGGACCCCACCGATGATCGGCCCCAACACGCATAACGCCGCTGGTCACTGCTCCGGAACCCCGTCTGCGATCGGCCCCGGTCCACCTGACCGTCGTGCACTAGCTGACTTCGCGTAACCAATTACTGATAGCGGTACTGCGATACTGCCACTGCTGGTATTGCCACTGTCTTCACTACTGGTACTGACTTCACTATCGGTACTGCTACTGATTGCTTGCTACTGCGGTAGAGAACTGACTTGTTGCTACTGCGGTAGAGAACAACACCACAAGTGGCTCTGTGCCGCTCGCGTCCTGCACTATCCAACGGGACCGTCTTGCTCAATTCCGTCTTCACTGCCCGGTCCCGGATCGTTCATCGGTCACCAGTCGAAACCCTTCCACTGATTGGCCTCGTCCTGCCTGACCTTCGTGTCTCACTTCGCGGGTAGTTACATCATCTCCCGCGCCTGTTTGACGTTGTCTCTCTCGGTACGTGGAGAACAGTACACACACATGGGGGCGAATGTCTACCCCAGCCATCATAGATTTGCTCGCGTGTCGGCGGCATGAACCTTGGTTGACACAAAGTCCCAGGTCAGCGCCAACATCGCTGGAGGATCTTCGCGCTCCGGGGCGAGGGATCGCCGGGCACGCCGTGGCTCGTTCGCCCGTACCTCGACCAGGTCGAGCACCAGCGAAGGTGGTCGAGGCGTCGTTCGCACGTCGCCGACTGGGCGCCTGACCTGTTCTGGTCGGGGCTGGCAGCGAAGTTTCCTACGCGGTGTGACGCTTGTTCACCTGTCTTTGTCCCCGTTTGGCCGCAGTTCTTACGCGGTCGAGGGAGGCGCCACAAACAGCCCCGACGATGTCTGGGCGCGGTGAGATGGTCACAAACAGTGCCCGACCGGGCGCGGGTGGGAGAAGGCAGATGGTGGAGAACTTTGACGACGTGTTCGCGGGAGGCCGCACGTGGTGAAGTTCTGCCTTCGCTTGACCGCGCCGCACAGTCCCTGGCGCTGGATTGACGGCCATTGGTCCGATGGGGCGAGCGCGGTCCGCCCGTACCAGCACCCGATGCTCGAACACTTCGTCGTGACCGACGGGCTTTCGACGTTCATCGTCGTGCGCGAGCGTTTGGTCGGCGTGCTCCCGCTCGGAGTGTCAGGTTCGACGACTCTGGTCGACACCTCGGCCTATCGGCGGATGCTTGATCAGGTGCGAGCATGGCCGCTCGACTTCCTGCTCGTCGAGTGCGAGCCGGACACTTTCCGTGTGACCGGAGGAACATGGGGGACGGCGCCGGTCTACCTGACCGACGCGGGCGGTCGGTTGCATGGGTCGTGGTCGCTGACGGATCTGCGCGACAGGTTCAGTGTCGAGAACCTCGATGACGCGGCTGTCGCTCGTCTGCTGACTCAACGTTCCCGGTACACCCGCCGGACGTTGTTCGGTGGGGTATTCGAGTTGACCGAACGCGCGCACGCGATCTACGGCCGCGAGGGGTCGACGATGTTCTACCCCGAGCCCGCGCTCCGTGCCCGCCCACGCGACGTGCGCGCACCTGCCACACCGATCAGGGGGTCGCCGTATGTACGTGATCCGCCCAGGTGAACCAGGCGACCACGGCAGCTTGGCCGCACTCGTGAGCCATCGCGCCGCGTGGATGCGCGACTGCGGTTTCCGTCGTGGGGAAGGACTGGCCCACTCCGCTGACGCGCTCGCCGGCCAACTCGCCGAACCTGACTGGCCGGTGTGGGTGCTAGCCGATTCCGATGGCACTCTGCTTGGCTGCACGACCGCGACCGACGACACCTCGCCGTTGGGATGGACCGAGCAGGAACGCGCCGAACCCGCGACATTCCTTGTTTCCACCGTCACCGATCCGGCTCGCGTTGGTGACGGTGTCGGGATGGTTATCGCGTTCTGGGCACTTGACCACCCGCACGCCAAGGTCACCAGTGGGTGCGGCGCGGCGTGCTCACTGATGATCAGGGGGCTAACCGGGGGCTCGTTCGCTATTACCGGCGGCAAGGATGGCGTGTGGTCCGGTCGATGACCCATCCTCGACGCCCCGACATCGCGGTGTGGTCTCTCGCGCGCCCCGCCGAACCACAACCACTCGACGGCATCGTGAAGGTCATGACGGCGAACCTGTGGTTGGGTGGCCAAAGACAGGCGCCGTTCTGGTTCGGGTACCCGAGCCTCCAGGGCGTATCGGCCGAGACACAACGAGAGATGGCGATTCACTCGCCGTAAGGCCGCCGACAAGAAGATTGACGGCCTCACCGGAGCCAGCGGATCAGCGTCGGATCGCCGCGTAAGCCTGCGTGATCGGCTCGGTTACCGCTCGTGCCGCTGGGTCGTTCGGGAACAGTCGCTGTGCTTCTTTGCACAGCTCATCGGCCACCATGACCAGTGAATCGAACGACTTTCGTTCAGTAGTGAGTGCGGACGTGGTCCACTCGGCAGCCTCTGCCAGGTCTCCCTGTCGCAGCCCAACCACTGCCAACGTCAACCGCGCCTCAGTAGCCCGCATCGGGCTGCGCTCGCTGCCATCGAGGCGATGGGAGACGCGCAGTACCTCCTGCGCGTGTTCTGCCGCCTTCCGATCTTCGCCCGCGATCCGGAAGCAGTCCATCGCGTAGAAATCCCACTTGCTCGGGTCGATCACGAAGTGGTTGTCCGGGCGCGTCGGCCGGTCATGCTCTCCGAGCAGTCGATACCCGTCATCCAGGATCTTCATGACGGTGTCGCGTTGACCCATGCGCGCTGCGGCCTTCGCGGCTTGGGCGGACAACTGGACCGCTACCGACGAGTGCGGAGCCGCGGCGGTTCCCGCCGCACAGGCGGGCGCGACGGCGTTCAGCCTGCCTTGGGTCAAAGCGAACCAGGCGGTCATCTCGAACGACCAGGCGATGATCTCGCCGTGCCCGGTCTCTTGGCCGATGCGGAACGCGGCCGCGCGGTCCAGTTCGGCCTGGCGGTAATTGCCGGTGTCGTACTCGACGCAGCCGGTGAGCAGCATCAGCCATCCCGCCAGGACCAGCAGTTCGCGATGCTCACGCAGCGAACAAGGCCCGGACAGAAGCGCTGTGATCCCCTGTAGACACTGCCGCGCATCCGCCTTGAGCGCGCTCGCGTCTCGCCAGGCGTACTCGCAGCACAGTTCCTCGGTGACGATCTGGAGCTGTTCGAGCGTCCCGTCACCGACCTCGGATCGGTTCAGCCTGCGAACAGGCTCATCCCACGGCGTCATGCCGTCGAGGTCTGTCACGATCCTGGAAGTGTGGATGATCGCGTCGTCCGCAGGAGAGAACCGGAACCAGAGGTGGGGTTCCGGGATCTGAAGGGCACGTGCCCACAACTCAAGTTTCCGCAGGTCTCGGACAGGGTGGTGAGACCCTCCAGTCTGCTGATCTGACCTTGGGAGAGGTCAAGCCAGCGCCCGATCTTGGATTGCGTCAGAGTAGGCCGGTGTTCGAGCCGGTAGGCGTACACCACCTGACCGAAGTGCCTCGACCGAAGCGCTTCCCGCATCGCTGGACGACGCCAGAACTCATCAGGTCGCTCGGGCGCCGCACCAAGAATCACCTGACGGGAGCAGGGACCGCAGAGGCGCGAACGATTGTCCTCGGCCAAACGGGTTGTGCATCTGGCGCACACTCGCCGGTCCGATTCCAAGATCCACCCCCTGAGGTCTCCTGTCGTCGAGTGTAACCAGTTCCGCCTGTCTCGAACTGCGAATATGTATTGCAGGCATGACTGATGTGAGTAGTGTGCGAGGCCCCGTACGGGACCAGATGGAGCACCGAGTCATTTCGAATTATCGCTGTGCTGAGTGGCTATCGGCTATGCGGACTATTCCGCCAACTCGACGACTGCGCGACCATGGAAACTTCATGATCTCCGAGCCACATGCGCGGACCCGGAGTGCCCGAGAACCTGCCGGGGAACGATGGAATCGTGTTCGGTCGAGCACGCTCGGTGGTCTTCGGGGTGGGGCGCTCTAGGATCAGGCTGTGGCGCCTGTGGACGGTCGGAAGCGGTCTGGGGCGCACTACACGCCTGTGGGGTTGGCCGGGTTTCTCGCGGATCGGGTGTTGCGGGTTGTCGGGGGACGGCCGGTTCGGGTGTTGGATCCGGCTTGTGGGGATGGGGAGTTGTTGGCCGCCATCGGGCGCGGCCACCCGGGTGCCGAGTTGGTGGGCTTCGATCTTGACC
>JALZNB010000138.1 GCA_030857905.1 Actinomycetota bacterium | reverse complement strand
GGGGCCGGGACCGAATCCCGGCCCCGCGTCATGGTCAGCTCGCGCGGGTCGCGGCCGAGCGCACCTGGGTCGCCGGGGCGATCACCGTGTTGTCGGCGGGCAGCGCCTCGCGGACGCCTGCGGGCTCGGCGACCGCTTTGAACACCACGTTGCCCTCCGCCAAGTCGGCGGCGGTGAAGGTGTAGCTGAACGGGAACCGCACCGTGCCGTTCGGGCGGGCGGGCACCGCCTTGGTGAGCGTCCCGACCACCTCGTAACCCGCCGAGCCACCCCGGTAGAGGGTGACCGTCACGGTTTCGGCGTAGCGGGTATTGGCCACCGAGACCTCCAGCGGCTTGGTGGCCCCGACCCGGCCCGCAGTCGGTGTGCTGAACCCGGTGATGGCCACATCGTGCGTGCGGATCGACACGGTTCGAGTGGTAGTGGCAGTACGCCCACCTGACCCGCTGATGGTCATCCGGACGGTGTAGTCGCCATCGGCGGCGTACTGGTGGTAGGCGTAGTCCGGTTCTGGATCCACAACCGTGCCATCGCCGAAGTCCAACTCCTTGATGCTGGTTCCGCCGCCCTCTGGGTCCTGGGAGTAATTGTCAAACCGCATGTTGTCGAACACGGACGGCTCGTCCGATGAGATCTGCAGGATCGGCTGCAGCGCTCCCGCCTGACGCAGGCCGAGGGTCACGTTTTCGGCGCCCGGCCTGGGCACGTTCAACTGGATGCGGAGAGTGCGACCCGCCTCGGCGCGGAACACCGTCCTGGAGCTGGTGCAGGCCACTTCGGTCAGGTCGGTCATCGATGTGCCCGTGTAGGCCGCGGCGATGGTGTTGTAGCTGCCCGGCGAGTGCGCGTCGAGGACGAACGCCCCGGTTTCGGCGGGCGTGTAGGTGTACCAGGCCGATGGTGAGCCGTAGTTGTAGTCGCACCCCGAGTCCGGCTCGCCTGTCTCGAAGGTGGCCGCCGCCAGCGTGGTCCGGCCGGTGAATGGCAGGGCGTCGATGGCCGTGGCGTTGGCGAAGTGATCGTTGGCGGGTGGGAGCACCGCCTCGGCGGTGAATCGGAAGCGATCTTCCCAAGTCGAACCCGCCACCTTCAGATAGTAGGTGACGCCCGCGCGCGCCTTCAGGCTGCGCGGCGTCCAGCCCGACGCACAGGTCCCGGGCACGAGCTGTAAGGCGCCCCGAGAGCCGGTGAAAACCGCGGTGTCCAAGGAGGCGTTGCCGAAGTCCAGTCGCAGCGTGGTGTCCTCGGCCGCGGCGAAGGAGTACCAGGTGGTGTTGACCTCCAGCGGGTAGCAGGAATCCGGGTCGTCGGGGGCGGGAGTCGCCTCCCGCATTTCGACCTCTTCGGCGAACGGCAGGGTGATGGCGGTGGCGTTGTCGAAGTCGTCGTTGGACGGCGGCGCGGCCTGCGCCGCGCCGGGCATGAGCACCGCCGCGGCCAGCGCGGCGACAACCGCCACCACCAGCCGCCCTCGGCTCGGGTTCTCTCGCATCGTCGTTGCTCCCCAGGTGTCTCGTCGCATCGTCAGCTCATCCCGTTGGCGCCGAGCCGGACCGTCGTCGCGGGCGCGGTGGCTTCGTTGTCCACCGTGCGCGCGTCGCGGACACCGTCGGCCAGGGTGACCACGGCTCGGAAGGTGATCCGGCCGACCGCGGCGTCCTCGGGGGTGAAGGTGTAGTTGAACGGGAACGCGACGGTCCGGTCGGGCCGCGCGGGCACGTACTGCGTGGCGCGGGCGATCTCCCGGAAGCCGCCCGGGTTGCTCTTGTAGAGAGTGACGGTGGAGTTCTCCGGGATTCGCTGGTTGCCGACGGCCACCTCGATCGGTTTGGTCTGGCCGGGTCTGCCCGCGGTGGGCACCGTGAAGGCGGCGATCCGCACGTCGTGCGTGCGTACCGCGATGGTGCGCGTGGCGGTCCCCACGCGGCCGTCGGCGGAGGTGACGCTCACCCGGACCGGGTAGTCCCCGTCGGCGGTGAACCGATGCTGCACCTGGCGACCGGTGGCGGTGGTGCCGTCGCCGAAGTCCCACTCCGTCCGGGTGATCGCCTCGTTCTCGTTGCCGGTGGTGTACTCGTTGAAGGTGACCGTATCGAGGGTGGACGGGTCCGAAGTGGACCAGTTGATCCACGGGGTCAAGGCGGGCGCCAGACTCAGGGCGATCTTGGTGGGGATCGCTCGCGGCAACCGGTTGGTCAACTGGATGTGGTAGGTCTGCCCGGCGGTGACGGCGAGAATCCTGCTGTCGTAGCGATCGCAGAGGATCTCGGTCAGCCCGGTGAGGGAGTCCCCGGTGTAGACCGCCAGAACAGCCTCGTAGTCGGTGCTGGGCTGGTCGAGGCGGATCCACTCCGTTCGCGGCGCCGTGAAGGCGAACCACGCCGACGGTGCCCCGACGTCCGAGACGCACGAGGGATTGGGCTCGCCCGGTTCCGCGGTCGCCATCCCCAGGTTGGCCTCGGCGGCGGCGGGAACGGTCGTGATCGGCGCGGCGGAGGCGAAGTTGTCGTTGGCGGGCGGGACCATTTCGTCCACGGTGAGCTGGATCGGACCGGACTGCCAGTGCAGGACCACGAGCAGGTGGTAGGTCGTGCCCGCGGTGACCGGCATGAGATCCGCGTCGTCCCAACTGGTCCTGCAGGTCTCGGGCACCAACGCCAAGGCGCCGCGCGAACCGGTGTAGACCGCGACGGTCGCCGACCCGCTGTTGCTCAGGTCGACTTTCGCGATGCCGTCGGAGGCCGCCGTGTAGTCGAACCACACCGAGCCCAAGCCGGCGTTCGTCGTGCATCGCCAAGGGTCGTCCTCGGCCAGAGTGGAGTCGGTGAAGTCGACGTCGGTGGTGAACGGCAGGGTGGTGATGGCGGTGGCACTGTCGAAGTCGTCGTTGGACGGCGGCGCGGCCTGCGCCGCGCCGGGCAGCAGGGCAGCCAGGGTCGCCGCCGCGGTGAGGGTGGTCGCGATCCGCGCGAGCGTGCGTGCGCGCCGTCGCAGAAACAGGTGCATCGTCCGTACTCCCCAGAGTCCGGCCTCGCTGTGTGCCGAGGCGCCTGTTCTTCATCGACATCGGCGTGCCGAATGTGAGCGGACATCGGCCAACAGGTCGGAAACCCCCGGCGCGCGGCTCACATCCCTGTGGCCAAAGCGTGAAGGAGTGACTCGTAGGTACCCCACTTCTTGCGCCAAAAGATACCTAGAACTACTATGCCTAACAGTTCTAGGGTATCGATGGTGGAGGGGCTCGTGAAAGTCACGAAAGATCTGGTTGCCGCTTCGGCCGCACCGATGGTGCTGGGCATCCTGGCCGAGCGGGACAGCTACGGCTACGCGATCCTGAGGCGGATCAACGAACTGTCCGGCGGAGAGCTGGACTGGACCGAGGGACTGCTCTACCCGTTGCTGCACCGGCTGGAGCGCCTCGGATACGCGGAGTCCAGTTGGCAGTCGGTCGCGGGGGAGCGGCGGCGCAAGTACTACCGCATCACCGAAAGCGGTTTGGCCGAGCTCGCCGAGCAACGCCGCCAGTGGGACACGGTCGTGGACACGCTCAAGGAAATCTGGCGCGGCGCGGGCGATTCCAGGCCATTGATCGCGATGCCGTTGGGAGGCTACGCATGACAGAGTCAGACGGTCGGGACGAACTGGAGGCCCAGTTCGCCCAGTGGCGTCACTACGCGCAGCGCCGCCCAGAGCTGCGACAGGCCGACGCCGACGAGCTCGAAGACCATCTCCGGGGTTCCGTCGACGAGCTCGTCGCGGTTGGCCTCCACGCCGACGAGGCGTTCCTGGTCGCGGTCAAACGCATGGGACGCCTGGACGACTTGTCCCGCGAGTTCGCTCGGGAGCATTCGGAACGGCTGTGGAAGCAACTGGTGCTGACCGGCGAGACCGACGGCCCGGCAGCGCACAGCCGGTCGCGGCGCGACCTGCTTGCGATGGTCATCTGCGCGGCGGGCGCGGCGGCGTCTGTCAAGGTGCCGGAACTGTTCGGCATGAGCCTCGAAGAGGACGGCGCGTTCTACGGGCCCAACGCAGGCTTGTTCGTGCTGCCCTGGTTGGCGGCTTTCCTGGCCTGGCGCCGTCATGCCACGAAAGCGCTGATCGGTGTACTGCTGGCGCTGTTCGCCCTCGGTGTCGTGGCGGCCAACGTCTATCCGCTCACCGACGAATCCCAATCGCTGGTCCTGACCAGCATCCATCTCCCCATCGCCCTGTGGTTCGCGGTCGGCTTGGCCTATGTGGCCGATGATGTGCGCTCGCCACGCAGGCGCATGGACTTCATCCGCTTCACCGGCGAATGGTTCGTCTACTACGTCCTCATCGCCCTCGGTGGCGGCGTGTTGATCGCCTTGACCTTCGGGACCTTCGAGGCCATCGGGATCTCCCCGGAGGGCTTCATCTCGCGGTGGCTTCTTCCCTGCGGCGCCGCGGCCGCGGTGGTGGTGGCGGGCTGGCTCGTCGAGGCCAAGCAGAGTGTCGTCGAGAACATCGCCCCGGTACTCACGCGACTGTTCACTCCGCTGTTCACCGTGGCGCTGCTGGCTTTCCTCGTCGCCCTCGGCTTTACCAGCGCGGGCATCGACGTCGAGCGAGAAGCCCTGATCCTGTTCGACCTCATGCTGGTCGTGGTGCTGGGATTGCTGCTCTACTCGATCTCAGCCCGCGATCCGCTAGCTCCGCCCGGTCAGTTCGACAAGCTGCAGCTCGCCCTCGTGGTCAGCGCACTGGCCATCGATGTGTTGGTACTGGTGGAAATCGCCGGGCGCATCACCGAATTCGGCACCACACCGAACAAGGCGGCAGCACTCGGAGAGAACGTCATCCTGCTGATCAATCTCGCCTGGTCGGCGTGGTTGGTGCTGGGGCTTGTCCGCAAGCGCACGCCATTCGCCGCACTGGAGCGCTGGCAGACCAACTATCTCCCGGTATATGCGGTATGGGCCTGGATCGTCGTGCTGATCCTTCCCCCGGTATTCAACTACCTCTGACAGACTCGACACGCCGTGCGCACGTGACCACAGTGGGCACGGTGAGTCCACAAAGGAATAACGTCGAGTCGACGCGGC
>JALZNB010000102.1 GCA_030857905.1 Actinomycetota bacterium | reverse complement strand
CCCCACCCCTCGTCCTTTGTCGTATTGAGAGGAAATTCTGGTGTCCCGATTCGTTGACCGAGTGGTCATCCACGTCTCCGCAGGCAGCGGCGGCAACGGGTGCGCGTCGGTGCACCGGGAGAAGTTCAAGCCCCTCGGCGGCCCGGACGGCGGCGACGGCGGCAACGGCGGCGATGTCATCCTCGTCGTCGACAGCAACGTCCACACCCTGCTCGACTTCCACTTCCGTCCGCACGCGGACGCGCCGAGTGGCAAGCCCGGGCAGGGCGCCAACCGCGACGGAGCGACCGGCGAGAACCTGGAGATGAGGGTGCCGGACGGCACCGTCATCCTCGGTGAGGACGGCGAGATCATCGCCGACCTGGTCGGTCACGGCACCCAGTTCATCGCGGCCAGAGGTGGCCGCGGCGGCCTCGGCAACGCCGCGCTGTCCTCCAAGGCACGCCGCGCGCCAGGGTTCGCGCTGCTCGGTGAGCCGGGCGAGACCCGGGACCTGGTTCTCGAACTGCGCTCGGTCGCCGACGCGGGCCTGGTCGGATTCCCTTCGGCGGGCAAGTCGTCGCTGATCGCGGTGCTGTCCTCGGCCAAGCCGAAGATCGCCGACTACCCGTTCACGACCCTCGTGCCCAACCTCGGCGTCGTCACGGCAGGGGAGTCGGTCTACACGATGGCCGACGTTCCCGGTCTGATCCCCGGCGCCAGTCAGGGCAAGGGCCTCGGCCTGGACTTCCTGCGCCACATCGAGCGCTGCTCGGTACTGGTGCACGTGGTCGACTGCGCCACCTTCGAGTCCGACCGCGACCCGCTCTCCGACATCGACGCGTTGGAGGAGGAACTGGCGCGCTACACGCCCGCCCTCGGCGGCGACCTGGCGTCGCGGCCCCGCCTCGTGGTCCTCAACAAGATCGACGTCCCTGACGCCCGCGATTTGGTCGAGTTGGTCCGCGCTGACATCGAAGCCCGCGGCCTGCCGGTCTTCGCCGTCTCCACCGCGACCCGCGAAGGCCTCCGCGAACTGACCTACGCGCTGGCCAAGGTCATCGAAGACGACCGCGCGTCGCGGCCCGCCCCGGAATCCACCCGGATCGTGCTGCGGCCCACCGCCGTCGACGACGCGGGCTTCACCGTGGTCGCCGACCCGGAGGAAGAGGGCGGCTTCTTCGTCCGCGGCGAACGCCCGGAGCGCTGGGTTCGCCAGACCGACTTCAACAACACCGAGGCCGTCGGCTACCTGGGCGACCGTCTCGCCCGACTCGGCGTGGAAGAGGCTCTGGCCAGGGCAGGCGCCCGCCCGGGCTGCCCGGTCACCATCGGACCGATCAGCTTCGACTGGGAACCCTCCACCCCGGCGGGCATCGCGATCACCATGCACGGCCGAGGCAGCGACCCACGCCTGGACCAGAGCGAACGCATCGGTGCCATCGAACGCAAGGCGGCCAAGATCGCCCGCCGCGTCGGCGACCGAAACGACTCCAACACCCAGTAAGTCCACGCGTCTCCAGGGTGAGTCGCCGCCCGTCCCACGCGGCGACTCACCAGGTTTTCGAGGTACGGCAGGGTTGGACCTCGGCGAGTCTTCATCCGGGACCCCCGACAGGTCGACCGCCGCTTGCGCTGTGGGGGATGGTCATTGCCTGGCGTGGTGCCTTGCAACACCAGGCTTCTCGTCCAGGTCCCGCTCCTGCGCAGTTCCCCGACCTCAGCTCAAACGTGTACGCCCCTCGGACTCCACCGCGCGGCGACCATTGTGGAATATGGGTTGTGGCAGGCACTCCTTCAGGTGACTGTTGTCGCATCTTGCGTCGATCGTCGAGTGGTTCGCGGAATGGTTGGTAGAGGACCGCACAGGGGAGCGGTCCCCCCTCGGTTCAGGTTCCTGCACCCCGCGCGCGTGCTCCGACGCGGCGAGGCGAGGATGAGGGCGGATGACCACGACGCAGGCAATGGAGACGACACGTGAGTGCAGTGCGGTCCGCCACCCGGGACGCGATCGCCGCCGCGCGACTGGTGGTGGTCAAGGTCGGGTCGTCCTCGCTGACCACGGCTGAGGGCGGGCTCGATCCAGCCCGACTCGATGCCTTGGTCGACGCCTTGGTCACCCGCCACGCGGCGGGCAGCCACGTGGTGTTGGTGTCCTCCGGTGCCATCGCCGCCGGCCTGGCGCCATTGGGCCTCGCCCGCCGCCCCCGCGACCTCGCCACACAGCAGGCGTCGGCCAGCGTCGGCCAGATCGTGCTCGGTCACGCCTACGTCGCCTCGTTCGCCCGCCATTCACTGCGAGTGGGCCAAGTCCTCCTCACCGCCGACGACGTCGTCCGCCGCTCCCACTACCGCAACGCCCAACGCACCCTTTCGCGCCTGCTCGCGCTGGGCGCCGTCCCGGTCGTCAACGAGAACGACACCGTCGCCACCGAGGAAATCCGTTTCGGCGACAACGACCGACTCGCCGCCCTGGTCGCCCACCTCGTCGGCGCGGACGCGCTGGTACTCCTGTCCGACGTGGACGCCCTCTACGACGGCGACCCACGCCTCGGCTCCGCGCGCCGCATCGACGAGGTCAACGACGAGTCCGATGTGGAGGGCGTGGCCGCCGGGACCACCGGCGCCTCGGGCCTCGGCACCGGCGGCATGGCCTCCAAACTCGCCGCAGCCCGCCTCGCCTCGGCGGCAGGCGTGCCCGTGCTACTGGCCTCGGCCGCACAAGCCACGCAGGCGCTGAAGACCGCAGACGTCGGTACCGCTTTCGCCGCGGGCGACCGCCGACTCACCGCCCGCCGCTTCTGGCTCGCCTATGCCGCTGACGTCAAGGGAACGCTCACCCTCGACGACGGTGCCGTCGCCGCGATCGTAGGCCGCCGCCGCTCCCTCCTGGCCGCGGGCATCACGGCCACAGCGGGAGATTTCGACACCGGTGACGTGGTCGACCTGGCCGACCTCACCGGCCACGTCGTAGCCCGCGGCGTGACGTGTTTCGCCGCCACCGAACTCCCCACCCTAATCGGCCGCTCCACCCCCGATCTCCCCCTCGAACAACGCCGAGAGGTAGTCCACGCCGACGATCTGGTCCCCCTACGAGGTTTCCGTCCACCCGGCAGCAAGTAGCCACGCACCGCCCACTCGTAGTCGGCGACATGACGCGTTACCAGCGCCCCCGGATGATCCTCGCGCTACCTCCGTCGGCACCAGACTTCCGCCAGCACCGATACCAGCACCGCCGGTCCCGGGTCCTGGTCCTGATTCCGGTTCGGGTCTCGGTCTCGGTCTCGACCCCAGTCTTTACCCCGATCCCGGTCTGGGTTCCGGTCCCGGCCCCGATCTCGGTCCCAATCCCAGTCCTGGTCCCACCTTCCATCCCGACCGCGACCGCGCCCCGACCTGATCTAGGCCGTCACCCCGGTCTCAATCTCGACCCCAATCGCAGTCCTGATCCCGACTTCATCCCCACCTCAATCCGATCCCGATCCCGATCTTGACCTCGGTCCCGCTCCCCGATCGAGACTTCGATCTCGTCGCCGTCACCATGGCGTCCAGATCGGTCCCACCCCCCATGGTGCAGATCCCGACCCCGTCACCGTGACAGATCCCGACACCATGGCATCCAATCCCAGGAGCCGAGCCAGACGGTAATCCCTGGGTATGCGATCCATATTCCTCCGTGGTCAGTTCGTCGTAGCGAGCGCGAACGGCAACACGGCTCCGGCTCCCGCGTTCCGCAGCAACGCGGTGGCCACAGTCATGGTCCATCCCGTGTCGACCCGGTCGTCAACGAGCAAGACCGGACCATCCACTTCAGACAGTCGAGCCACGACATCGTCGGGCACACTGATAGAACCCCAAAGATGGGCAAGTCGTTGCGCACTGTTCGCACGAATACTTGCCGGGCCTGTCCGGACCGTGCCCAGCAGTGGCAGCCTGCCGATCGAGGCGATGCGTTCACCGAAGCTCGACACCAGCCGAGATCGCCTGGTCGAGCCCATGGTCACCACCCCGACCGGTCGCTTCGCCCACTCCCACGCGGAAAGCACCTTCACGCAGGCGGTGAATACGTCCTCCGGGATCTCGGTGTCCTGCGGTGCGGCGAACAGGTCGCGCAGCCGATTTCCCCACCCGATATCGGTCAACCGCCCCAGAGCGCGTCCAGTCTCCGCGCCCTGGCCTTTGGCGATCTTGCCCGACAATGGCACGCCCAAGGCCGCCATCCCAGTTGGCCACTGCTTCTTCGCCGTGATCTCTACCCCCGGCCTGCGGAGGCGCTCGCGAGCGGCGTTTTCGCTCTCGTCGGAGACCTTGCTTGTCCATCGCTGGCCGGTGCAGTTGTCGCATCGACCACAGGGGGCGGCATGTGGATCGTCGAGTTGGCGCAGGAGGAATTCCATGCGACAGCCTTCGGTGGTCTGGTAATCCATCATCGCGCGTTGTTCGACCGCGCGAGCGTCGGCGATCCGTTCGTAGCGTTCCCTGTCGTATTCCCATGGCGCGCCAGTTGATTCCCAACCGCCGCGAACGCGGCGAACGGCGCCGTCCACGTCGAGCACCTTGAGCACCATTTCCAACCGGTTGCGTGACAGGTCCACCCGAGGTTCCAATGCCGGTGTGGACAGTGTGCCGCC
>JALZNB010000098.1 GCA_030857905.1 Actinomycetota bacterium | reverse complement strand
GTGTTGGCGCGTGCAGGACACCTTCGCCGAGCGCTTGCGGCACACCGGTTTCATCGACCGGGACGGCCCAGCACACAGTCCACGCCGGACGTTCACGCGCCTCGACACCGAGTGTTTCCACGACAGCGTCCGGAAGCAGGCCCGCCGCTCGCAGCACGAGCCAGTGCGCGACACCATCAGGGCCGTGGATCTCGACCCGTGACTCGTCACCGTCCACACGGGACCACACCGAGTCGCCGACTTCGATTCGCGTCAGCTTGGGCAACGCCAGCAACAGGTCGACCACCTGCGTCGAGAAGCTGGCGAGAAGTGCCGCGCCGTCGACGTCCTCGCGCAGCGGTAACCGCACCTCGGTGACGAAACCGTCCGGCAGCGGCGCTTCCGCGTGAGCGGGCCACACCAACCGAAGCACGGGGACGCGGCCCGCGCGCTCGGCCACCCGTTCGACAAGCTGCGGCTCGTCGGACACCGCTTCCCTCGTACCGTCGGCGGAGAACGCGACGCCGCCGGTTGTCGAGACGATGCGCGGGGCGTCGGTCACCGCGAGCACCGCGGCGAATCCGACACCAAACTGCCCGACGCCGTGATCGGACCGCTTCGCAGACGCCCGCAACGACGCCAGCGCCGTCACACCGTCGGCGGTGAGCGGACGACCGGTGTTGGCCGCCCGCAACTCATTGTCCACAAAGGACAGACGTAGTGTGCCCGCCCCGTCGGCGGCGTCGGCGGCGTTCTGCGCGAGTTCCACCAGCAGTCGGTCGCGGTACCCGCCGAGGTAGAGGTCTTCCTCGGCGTTGGCGTCCTCACGGAACCGGGTGGGCGACGAGGTCCACGCGGCCAGGACCGACGCGCGTAACGCGGCCGTGCCGAACGGATCCGTCTCGGTGCTCACGCCTGCCCGCGCGGCTCGGTGGCGTCGCTCTCGTCCGACGACGATTCGGCGACCACATCCGGTTCGGCGATGGCGATCGCGTCGACGGGAGCGGCCTCGTCGACGGCGGGGACCTCGGCCACCTCGATCATGCCCTCGGCGGCATCGTCCTCGACCGGCGCGGGCGAGTTCCACTCGACGTCGAGCAACGCGTCGTCGTACATCAGGTCGGCGACCAAAACCGGCGAGATCTGCTCCACCTCGGCCTCGGAATGCGCGCCGCACCCGTACTCGACGTGCACGACCCGACCGTCCGCGGGAGAGATCTCGTTGCCGCACACCCCGAACGCCGACCGCAACGATCCGGCCACCGACAGGTAGAAGCCACACGAACCGCAGTGCGCGGGCGCGCTGCGGGCCATCTCGGCACCGGGACCGAAGTCACCATCGAGCCAGCGGTCGGCGGCGTCGAGCCTGCCCTCGCGCGAGAGCACCCGCACCCGGCCGAGGCCGATGTCGAGCGCTGTCTCCTCGATGTCTGGATCATCGGAGGCGAGATACCCGGGGGCGAGTCTGGGGTCGTCCGGGGACGTCGGCAACAGGTCGCCGGGTCCGAGGTCGCCCGCCCGCACCCGCTCCTGCCAAGGGACCCAGGCGGGCGCGGTCAGCGCGTCCGGCCCGGGAAGCAGCACGACCTCGCTGATCGTGACCGGAGTGCCCTGGCCCGCGTTGGCCACGGTGACCGCCCAGCACCAGCCGCGATAGCCGGGTTTGTCGGCGTCGAAGTGGTGAGTCGCGGCGAAGGTCTCCTCCGCGTGCACAGCGACGTGTGCGCCTACGTCCGCGCCCGCCTGCTGCCTGGCGGCGGCGCGCGCGAGTTCGACCGCCGCGATGAGCGCGGGGTCGGACACGGCCTGGGATGCTGGCATCGAGGTCATCACAACTGATTGTGCCCCACGCCCCCAAGGCGCCGCGCAGCCGTGCCACGCTGTGGTGTGCTCGTTCGCCCGCTGACCGTGGCCGCCGCCCTCGCCGTGCTCGCCACGGCGTGTTCCGCCGCCGTGCCCGCGCCCCCTTCCGGCACCGCCCGGTTGCGGGCCGAGGTGCTCGCCGACCTGCCCCACGACACGTCCGCGTTCACCCAGGGACTCGAACTCGTCGATGGCGTCCTCTACGAGGGCACCGGCCGTGAAGGCAGCTCCGAGCTGCGGGAAACCGACCCGAAGACCGGCGTGGTCGCCCGGAGCACGGCGTTGCCCGCCGAGTTCTTCGGCGAGGGCATCACCGTCGTCGACGACAGTGTCTGGCAGATCACCTGGCAGAACGGCGTCGCCATCGAACACGATCGGGCGACCCTCGCCGAGCGCCGCCGAGTCACCTACGAAGGTGAGGGCTGGGGCCTCTGCCACGACGACGAGGCCAACCGTTTGGTGATGAGCGACGGGACAGACAAGCTCACCTTCCGCGACCCGACCACTTTCCAGGCCAACGGCGAGGTGCGGGTCAACGGCGAGGGCGGCCCGGTGTCGAATCTGAACGAGCTGGAGTGCGTCGACGGCGCCGTCTACGCGAACGTGTGGCAGACCGACGAGATCGTCCGCATCGATCCCGCCTCCGGACAGGTGACCGCGGTGGCCGACCTCTCAGGACTCCTGCGGCCGGAGGAACGAGTGGGCGTCGACGTGCTCAACGGCATCGCCAACGTGCCGGGAACCGACGAATTCCTGGTCACCGGGAAGCTGTGGCCCAAGATGTTCCGCGTCCGCTTCACGCCAAACCAGCGGTGAGTCCCGGCCATCCCGTGTCTGTGCGGTAAGTGCGCCCTCGGTACGGCAGGATGGAGGGGTGATTCGCCCCGGTTCCGCAGATCAGCCGCCCCAGGACAGGCGCGGTCGCGGAAGCGCGGGCCGCAAGCGAGGGAAGGGTTGGGCCTCGGCGCCGCAACCGGACTGGCAGCCCGTTCAGGAGCCACCGCGCGAGCAACCGGAGCCGGGCCGTCCGCAGGAATCTCACCGCTGGACCGAGCGCCGCCCAGCCGAACCGTCCTATCGTCCCGAGCCACCCGACTCGCGTCGCAGGCCCGAGCCGCCATGGCGGCGGGAACAGCAGTGGCGGGGTTCCGCACGGCAGGACTCGCCGCCCAGGGACCCCCGACAGGACCCGCCAACACACGCGATCCCAACGCCACCGCACGCACCGCAGCGCTACCAGCGTCCACTCGATCCGCCGCGCAATCCGACCCGCAAGCTGGAGCGCCCCGAGGACCCCGAATACGGGTCCTATGGCGACCAGTACCGCGACGATCGGTACGAGGATGACGAGTACCTGCCGGAGCGCCGCGCGGGCGGTCCACAGTTCCCCAAGAAGCTGACCGTCACCCGCGTCGCCGCGCTGCGCGGACGGCAGTTGACCAACCAGGCCGTGTCGGCGTTCAAGCGGGCCGCGAACGCCGATGGGGCGGACAAGTCCGGCCTCACCTCACTCACCTACGCCACGATGCTCAACTACGCGGGCGACGCGGCGCTGGCCGTCGCACTGGCCAACACCCTGTTCTTCTCCGCGGCCAGCGGAGAGAGCAAAGGCAAGGTCGCCCTCTACCTGCTGATCACCGTGGCCCCGTTCGCCCTGCTCGCCCCGATCATCGGGCCGGCGCTCGACCGCATCCAGCGCGGACGCAGGCTCGCCATGTGCGCCGCATCGGCCGGGCAGGCGCTGATGTGCGTGATCATGGCCATGCACTTCGACGACTGGATGCTCTACCCGGCCGCGCTGGGCAAGATGGTGCTGTCCAAATCGTTCACTGTGCTCAAAGCATCCATCACGCCGAGAGTGCTGCCCCCGGAAATCACCCTCGCCAAGACCAACGCGCGGCTGACGGTGTTCGGGCTCGTAGGCGGGACGGTGTTCGGCGCCTTCGCCGTGCTGTTCGCCAACCTCTTCGGCTCGCCGGGCGCGCTGTGGTTCACCGTGGCGATCTGCGCGGCGGGCGCCATGCAGGCGCTGCGCATCCCGGCCTGGGTCGAGGTCACCGAGGGCGAGGTGCCCGCGTCGATCAGCGCGCACCCCACCAAGTCCAAACGACAACCCATGGGCAGACACGTCGTGGTCTCGCTGTGGGGCAACGGCACCATCCGGGTGCTCACCGGGTTCCTGATGATGTTCGCCGCCTTCGCCATCCGCTCGGAGTACGAGGCGTCGGCGACACAGCAGTTGCTCGTGCTCGGCATGATCGCGGGCGCCGCAGGGCTGGGCAGCTTCGCGGGCAACGCCATCGGCGCGCGAGTCCACTTCGGCAATCCCGAACAGGTCGTGCTCGGCTGCGTGATCGGCGCGCTCACCGCGACCGTCGTCGCGACGGTGATGGCGGGCATCGTCACTGCGGCCCTGGTCGGCCTGATCGGCGCGATCGCGAGCGCGCTCGCCAAGAACAGCCTCGACGCGGTGATCCAGGACGACCTGCCGGAGGAATCCCGCGCGTCGGCGTTCGGCCGCTCGGAGACAGTCCTCCAGCTCGGCTGGGTGTTCGGCGGCGCCATCGGCGTGCTGCTGCCGCCGATCTGGTGGGTCGGATTCCTGGTCGTGTCGGCGCTACTGGCACTCGGCCTGACCCAGACACTGATGTCCCGACGCGGGGCCACGCTGGTCCCTGGCCTCGGTGGTGACCGCCCCGCGCACCCGAGACGCGCGGCGTCCCCGCTGGGGCAGCCGGTGGCACTGCACGAGGGACCGCCGCCGTATGACTCGTGAGCGCCGCACCGTAGGGTCTTGTCCGTGCGCCGTGTCCTGACCGCGGTCGTCGCCTGCGCTGCCGCCGTGCTCGCCGGGTGTTCGGCTCCCCCGCTGCCGGAGGTCACCTTCTTCGCCGATGGTGAGACCGTGCGCGCGGACCCCCACATCTACTGCGACGTGCCGTCCAAACAGTGCGACGAAGACCGCGACCACGTGGTGTCTCTGCGTATCCGCGCGGGCAAACCGGTGCAGGTCTCGGTGCCGTCCGGCATCTCGGAAGGTCCCTGGGGCGTGGCGTTCTCGTATATGACCCAGGACGGCAAGCGGGTGGACGCGAGCAGCAAGATCTTCTTCCCCGAGGACAACCGGCTCGCCTACACGCTGGAACTGCCCACCAACACCGACCGCCTGCTGCTCGCCAGCGTGCAGAGGCTGGCCGTCGTCAACGGCGACCAGCTCCTGCCCACCGGCTACTGGACCCTTCAGGGCCTGGACTAGCCGCGGTTTACGGGTCGAGCTCCCGAGCCACGGCCCGCACGACCTCGGCGATGCGCTTGGTGACCTTGCGATCCGGGTAGCGTCCGCGTCGCAGGTCCGGCTGGATCACCGACTCCAGCATCTTGATCATGTCTTCGACGAGCCCGTGCAACTCCTCGGCGGGCCTGCGGTGCGCCTCCACCACCGATGGCGGCGCGTCGATCAACCGGACGGACAACGCCTGGGGCC
>JALZNB010000085.1 GCA_030857905.1 Actinomycetota bacterium | reverse complement strand
GGACTGGCGACCACGGCCTCGGCGACGACCTTCGCCGTGCCCAGGTCGCGCACGCCCGTGCGGCCGCCGGGAATCCCGACCTCCACCAGCACGTCGACCGGGCGTCGCGCGCCCGCCAGCGCCGTGGTCATGAGATCGACTCCGCGCACCGAGTCGACCCAGCAGGTGAACTCGAACTCGGGGTCCGCGTCCAATTCGGCGGCGAGCCAGCGCAGCCCGTCCGGGTCGAGGAACTGGTTGGCCAGCACGACCCGGCTCACGCCGAACGCCCGGTACACCCGCAGTTGCCCGGCGTTGGCCGCGGTGATCGCCCATGCGCCATGATCGAGTTGTTTGGCGAACAGCGCGGGCGCCATCGTCGTCTTCCCGTGGGGTGCCAGCGCTAGGCCGCGCCCGGCGCACCACGCGGCCATCGTCGCGAGGTTGTGATCGAGTGCGGCGCCGTCCAGCGCCACGACGGGGCCGACGAACTCGTCGCGGAACAGCCCGGGCCGGGTGGCGACCGCGTCGCCGACGGTCTTGCCGAACAGGGCGTGCGGGATCGACTTGAACCGCCAGTCGAGCCGTTCGTCGGCGAGCCGCGCCACCGCTGCCCGGTCGATGCGTGCGGGGACGGGAACCACCGGACCAGCCTCCAATTGCGTTGCGTGCAACGGTGAGTGCGCTATATGACACGCAGTGTGTAGCATCCGCACCAGGGCGGTCAACGGGCGTGTGCGCGAAGGGGTGGTGCGCGTGGTTTCTGGAGCGGCGCCACGCCCGGAGGTGCTGTGTCTCGGGGAATCCATGGCGCTGTTCGTTCCCGGTGAGGACGGCCCCGCCCACGAGGTGCGCACCTGGTTGCGCATGGTCGGCGGCGCCGAGTCCAATGTGGCCTGCACCCTGGCCCGCCTCGGGGTGCGGTCGGCCTGGGTGAGCGCGGTCGGCGCCGATCCGTTCGGTCGCGCGGTCGTCGCCGCCGTCGCCGAGGCGGGAGTGGACGTCTCCGGGGTGCGGGTGGACCCGGTCCGGCCGACCGGGGTCTACATCAAGGAATCCGACGCCTCCGGCAGCCGCGTTCGCTACTACCGCAACGGTTCCGCCGCCTCGGCGATGGGACCCGAGCGGGTCGCCGACCTCGCGGTCGACGGTGTACGCGTGGTCCATCTCAGTGGCATCACCGCCGCCCTGTCCCCGAGTTGCCGTGCCCTGGTCGACGCCGTGCTGGCGCTGCCGCGCACGAGCCACCTGGTGTCGTTCGACGTGAACTGGCGGCCCGCCCTGTGGGTCGGCGGCGACGGGGGAGTGCTGCGCGCGTTGGCCGACCGCGCCGACATCGTGCTCGTCGGAGCCGACGAGGCGAAGGCCCTGTGGGGCACCGAAGAGCCGGAGGCGATCCGCGCGCTGCTGCCCGGACCCGCGACGCTCGTGGTCAAGCAGGCGGAGCGGGGCGCGACGCTGGTCGAGCGCGACCCGGCGACCGGCCTCGACCGCGCGGCGGTGTTCGGACCGGCCCTGCGGGTGGACATCGTGGAGCCGGTCGGTGCCGGTGACGCCTTCGCCGCGGGGTTTCTCGCCGCCACCCTCACCGACGCCTCGCCGCTGCGCAGGCTGCGCGCGGGACACCTGCAAGCCGCCGGCGCCCTGCGCACCCACGATGATGTGCCGATGCCGTTGCCCCTCGATCTTGTCGCCCACCTGCTCGACGCCGACGCCGCGACGTGGGCGACCACCCACCTGACCGCCGCTTTCGACTCGCCGGGGGTGCCGCGGGCATGAGCCAGAGCCTCGACCGCGCGCTGACCCTGCTCTCCGCACTCGCCGACGGTCCACGCACCCTCGACCAACTGGCCGAGTCCGCCAGAGTGCACAAGACGACCGTGCTCCGACTGCTGCGCACACTCGAAACCCATCGGTTCGTCCACCGCACCGACGCGCGCCACTACCAACTCGGCACCGCACTGTTCGACCTCGCCAACCGCGCCCTCGACCAGCGCGACGTGCGACGCGTCGTCGAGCCCGCCCTACGCGAACTCAACGAGAAGACCGGGCACACCGTCCACCTGGCCAGCTACGAGGGCGGCGAAGTGGTCTACATCGACAAGTACGAGAGCACCCACCAGGTGCGGATGTACTCGCGGATCGGCAAGCGGGCCGCGCTGCACTGCACGGCGGTCGCCAAGATCCTGGTCTCCGCCCTCGACGATCCGCACCGCCGCGAGATCGCCGAGTCGATCGAGTACCCGCGGCTGACGGCGAACACCATCACCTCGGCGAAGGACTATCTCGCCGAACTGGCGACCGTCGCCGATCGCGGCTACGCCCTGGACAACGCCGAGCACGAGGACTTCATCCACTGCGTCGCCGCGCCCGTCCGCGGCCAGCGCGGCGAGGTGCTCGCCGCGGTGTCGGTGTCGGTACCCAAGATCCTGCTCGACTTCGACGGCCTGCTTGACTTGGTGCCAGACCTGCGGGACGCGGCGGAGAAGGCGTCGCGGGCCTGTGGATGGAACCCAGATCGGAAGGACTCCTGATGCCAAGGACCGCCGTTATCCCGCCCGACACGATCCTGCCCGCCCTCCCGCTCTCGCCTGGCGTGCGCAAGGGCGCCATCGTGCAGACCTCGGGCCAGGTCTCGGTCGATCTGGCTACCGACGAGCTGGTGGGCACGACCGTCGCCGAGCAGACCCGGCAGGTCATGCGCAACGTGCTCGCGGTGCTCGCGGCCGGTGGCGCCACCGAGTCCGACATCGTGATGCTGCGCGTCTACCTCACCGATGTGGGCCACTTCGCCGAGATGAACACCGCCTACGCCGAATTCCTCAACGACCCGCTGCCCGCTCGCACCACCGTCTACGTGGACCTGCCCGCCGGTCTGCTCGTGGAGATCGACGCTCTCGCCGTCCTGGGCGACTGACCCGGTCGGCCCAGGTCCCGTCTCCGGGAACCGGCGGCGGGGCCTTGCGCGTTCCGCGGATCAAGCGGCCGACGGCGTCGTATCGTTGCGCCATTGATCTGTGCCGCGTGACTAAGGAGCTATTCCGAACATGGTCTTCAAGAAGATGCTGCGCGCGCTCGGCGTCGGCGGCCCCAGCGTCGACACCGTGCTGACCGATTCCCGGGTCCGTCCCGGTGGCCTTGTCACGGGCGAGGTCAGGATGACCGGCGGCGACGTTCCCGTCGACATCGACTACGTCGCGCTGTCGCTGGTGACCCGGGTCGAGCGCGGCGACAGCGGCTCGGCCACCGTCGAGTTCGATCGCGCGGTCGTCGCGGGCCGGTTCGGGTTGGCCGCCGGGGAGGAGCGGGTCGTCCCGTTCCAGCTTCCGCTGCCGTGGGAGACGCCGATCACCGACGTCCACGGCACGCACCTGCACGGCATGTCGCTCGGACTGCGCACCGAGCTGGCGGTGGCCAAGGCCGTCGACAAGGGCGACCTCGACGCGTTGCGGGTCGAGCCGCTGCCCTCGCAGGCCGCCGTCCTCGACGCGTTCGGCAGGCTGGGCTTCCGGTTCAAGTCCGCCGACCTCGAAGCCGGACGCATCCACGGCGTGCGCCAGGAACTGCCGTTCTTCCAGGAGATCGAGTTCTACCCGCCGCCGCACCTGGCCAGGGGCATCACCCAGGTCGAGGTGACCTTCGTCGCCGATCCCGGTGGCATGGCGGTCGTGCTTGAAGCCGACCGGCGCGCGAGCCTGTTGTCCTCCGGCGGCGACTCCTACGGCCACTTCCACGTCAGTCACCTCGACGCCGAGCGCACCGACTGGGCGGGCCGGATCGCCGAGTGGCTTGAGCAGATCTCGTCGCGCCGCCCCTCGTTCGGCGGCGGGCACGGCGGGCACC
>JALZNB010000076.1 GCA_030857905.1 Actinomycetota bacterium | reverse complement strand
CACTTCTCCACATCGCTCATAAGCGATCAACACTATCGCCTGCCTGTCAACAACCCCAAACGAGATGCGGTCTAAACAGCTTCGCCGATGACTGGCCCGACCTGACCGACCCGAGGTCCTGCCGTGGATGGCTGGAGCGCGTGTGGGGACGGCTGGAGTTCGCAGACGCCGTCCGGGTAGCGAGCCCCGCGTTGGCCGATCGGGTGGACAACTTGGATGTGTTGTCCGCCAAGCAGATCCGGCGCGCGAGCACATCTGTGCTTCGCTACGCGCTGCGTGCGGCGAGTAGGCGCACGCCGTTCGGGTTGTTCGCCGGGGTGGCTCCGGTGGCCTTCGGCGGTGCCACCACGGTGCGTTGGGGTGTGGCGCATCGACCAGTCGTGCGGGTGGATGCCCAGTGGCTCACCGAAGTGATCGACCGGTTGGAGAGCGACGCCGAACTGTTGGTGCGGCTAGACATCGTGTTCAGCACCCTCGCGGTCCGGCGCGGTTCCCGGTTGGAAGCCCCGACCGGGAACAGCACGGTCAGCGTCCGGCACACCCGCGTGGTCGCCGCGGTGCGCGAGGCCGCCGCGGCACCAATCCGGTTCACCGACCTGGCCACAGCGCTCAGCGAGACATTCCCGGCCGCCGCCCCGGCGACCGTCACCGCGATGCTCCGTGAGCTGATCCGCCAGCGACTCCTGATCACCAGTCTGCGCGCCCCACTGACCGTCACCGACCCGCTGGAGCACCTGCTTGACCGGCTCCACGAGGCGGGAGCCGACGACGTCGCTGAGATCACGCCCATGATCGGGGAGCTGCGGTCCGTCGAGGCGAGCCTGTTCCGCCACAACCACTCCACCACCAGCGGGCCGGAACGGGCCGATATTCGCACGGACCTCGCCGCAGAAATGAGGGCACTGGCCAGCGGCGGGAGGACCCCGCTGACGGTGGATCTGCGCCTGGACTGCGACGTGCGCGTTCCCGACCACGTGGCCCGGGAGATGGAGGCTACGGCGACTGCGCTGGCCCAACTCAGCGGCCAACCAACCGGTGAACCCGCGTGGCGTGACTTCTATAGCGCGTTCTGCGACCGGTTCGGCATGGGCACACTGGTCCCGCTCGCCGAGGTCATCGACCCGGACGCCGGGCTCGGTTACCCGGCCGGTTACCCCGGTAGCGTTCTTCCAGTCCGCACCAGCACCGGTTCCGTGCGGGACCAAGCGCTGTTGGCCCTGGCGTGGACCGCGCTGGCCGACGGCAGCGGCGAGGTCGTCCTCGACGACGACGCCATCGCCTCGCTCGCCGTGGGCGACCAGACTGCCGATGAGCCGCGTTTCCCGCCGCACGTCGAGATCGCCGCTCGCATCCACGCCACCAGCACTGACGCGCTCGACCGAGGGGCCTACCTGCTCACCGTGGCACCGGCCCGCGGGTTCGGCACGTTCACCTCCCGGTTCACCACGATCACCGCCGGGTCGCGGCTGCACGAGGTGTTCGCCGCCGTGCCGACCAGCGTCGCCGGGGCGTTGCCGGTGCAGTTGTCGTTCCCGCCCGCCTACCCGCACGCGGGCAACATCTGCCGCGTCCCTACGTATCTGCCGCATGTGCTGCCCCTCGGTGAGCACCGCCGCCCCGACGAGACGATGATCGTGGTGGAGGATCTGGCGGTCACCGCGACCCGCGACGGGCTCCACCTGGTCAGCCTGTCTCGGCGACGAGTCGTGGAACCGCAGGCGTTCCACGGGTTGGCGTTGACCAAGCAACCGCCGCCGCTGGCCCGGTTCCTCGTCCACCTCGCCCGGGGGCTGGACGCTTCCTGGCACCAGTTCGACTGGGGACCATCCGCGCACCGGCTGCCTTACCTGCCCCGAGTGCGGTACCACCGCGCGATCCTCGCCCCGGCCCGGTGGCGGCTCACCCCCGCCGACCTGCCCGCCGACGACGACCTGGGCGAGTTCGCGGTCGCGCTGGAGAAATGGCGCGAACGGTGGCGCTGCCCGGCGGTGGTCGAGATCGCCGACGACGACCGCACTCTGCGGCTGGACCTCGGCGTCCCCGCGCATGCCGCGATCCTGCGCCTCCATCTCGCGCGCCACGATGACGCGATACTCAACGAGACCATCGCCGACCCGGACGACTACGGCTGGATTGAGGGACACGCCCACGAGATCGTTCTCCCGCTGATCACCACCCAGACAGCCGCACCCGCTCCGGCGGCCGTGACCCGGATCCCGCTGGTGGAGCACGGCCAGTTGCCCGCCGCGGCGGGCACGAACTGGCTGAACGTAAAGCTCCACACTCACCTGCGGCGGCTCGACGAGATCGTCACCGAGCACCTGCCCCGCCTCCTGAGCGAGCTGGACAGCCCAGAATGCTGGTTCATCCGCTACCGCAGTGCCACCGAGACCGACCACCTGCGCCTGCGGCTGCGCACCCCCGACCCAAAGACCTACGCGGACGTGTTGCTCGCTACCGGCGCCTGGGCCTACCAACTCCGGGACGAGAAGGTGATCGGACGGATGGTGATCGACACGTACTTCCCCGAGACCGGCCGCTACGGGCAGGGCCCGGCGCTGGCGGCGGCCGAGGCCGTGTTCGTCGCCGACTCCCACGCCGTGACTGCCCAACTGCGGCACCTACCCGAACACGTGCTGGCCCGCGATGCCCTGGTGGCACTCAACATGGCCGCCACCATCGCCGGACTGCTCGGCAACACCGCCGCCGCGATGCGGTGGTTGACGGCGCGCTCCGCGCCGCCCGGACCGGCCACCGACCGGACTATCCTGGCGCAGCTCACCGCGCTGCTCGATGACGAGATCGTCGCCGCGCCAGCCGAGTGGAGCGGCGATCTTGCCGCGACCTGGCACACCAGGGCCGCCGCGCTGGCCGCCTACCGCGCCCACCTAACCACCAGCGCGGACCTCGACGTCGCGGCAGAGGCGTTGCTGCACATGCACCACAACCGGGCGATCGGCATCGACCGCGACCGGGAGGCCCGGTGCAGGCGGCTGACCCGCCACGCCGCGCTGGCCTGGACTGCCCGCCACGAAACTGGCCGATGACCACGGCCGACCTCGACCCTCCGGGTGACTCGCTCGGCGACGGCGCCGCCGGGATGGCTCTGTTGCCCTTCGAGCAGGCCCACACCGGCGGCGCGGCGACAGCGCTCGCCCACCAATGGGCCAAGCGAATGACCCGAAGCACGGTGGCTGCGCATCCTGACGTCGCCAGCCTGTACCGGGGCGCACCGGCAGTCGCGTTCGCCCTGCACACCGCCAGACAACCCGCGTATGCGCGCGCCCTGGACTCTCTTGACGAGCACATCACCACGCTGACCCGCCACCGCCTCCGGTCCGCGCACGACCGCATCGACGATGGCCTCTTGCCCGCGGTGCGCGAGTTCGACCTGATCAGCGGCCTGACCGGGATCGGCGCCTACCTGTTGCACCGCGACCGCCATCCCGACCTTCTGCGCGAGGTGCTGGCCTACCTTGTGCGGCTGACCAATCCAGTCCGGGTCGACGGCGATACCGTGCCCGGCTGGTGGTCTGGCGAGTCGCCCGCCGACCGGCCCGCCGGGGACTGGTCTGGCGGGCACGGCAACCTGGGGCTCGCCCACGGGGTGTCCGGGCCGCTCGCCTTGTTGGCCACCGCGATGCGACGCGGCACCACCGTGCCCGGCCAGGCGGCCGCGATGGCCACGATCGGGGACTGGTTCGATCGCTGCCGGATCGGCTCCGGACGAACCGCGTGGTGGCCGGGCAGGATCACCCTGGCCGAACAGCGAAGCAGCGTTATCGCGCAGGACGGCCCGCAGCGTCCGTCCTGGTGCTACGGCACCCCCGGGCAGACTCGCGCCCAGCAACTCGCCGCCCTCGCACTCGGCGACCAGCAACGACGACAACAGGCGGAGGACGCGTTGGCCGGATGCGTCACCGACCATCGGCAACTCGCTCTGCTACGGGACAATTCGCTGTGCCACGGCTGGGCCGGGGCCGTCCTCGCCACCTGGCGAGCGGCCGCAGACGCCAGCCCTAACAGCGATCTCGCCGACGTGCTGCCGCGCCTGAGCACCCGCTTGGACGAGCGGCTCCACGACAGCCAGCCCGGCAGCGGCGGACTACTCGAAGGCGAAGCCGGGGTGCGCCTGGTCCGGCACACCATCGACACCAACCAGCCAGATATGACCCGTTGGGACCTGTGCCTGCTGATCACCGGCTGACCCAAACCTGCACAATCACAACAACCGGAAGGAACCGATGAACACCACCACCGACAGCGCACCGGAGTCGCTGCGGGACACCATGGTCGACACCATCAAGCAAGCCGGGTACGCCCGCAC
>JALZNB010000065.1 GCA_030857905.1 Actinomycetota bacterium | reverse complement strand
GGGTAGGCACCCCCTCCGACAACCTACGTCAAGGAGGAGATCATGGGAACGCGGATCGGATTAACGGCGAGAATGGGTGCGGTAGTCTTGGGGTACGCGCTTCTGGCCGCCTGCGCGGGGAACGCGCCGGCCACGATCGGGAGCAGCCGCTTCGCACCGGAGAGCGACTCTGAGCGCGACCGTCGCGCAATCCACGCGACCGTCGTGGATCGAGGCGACATTCGAGACCGGGGTTTGCTCCTGGACGCGCTGACGGCGCGGGTGATGAACATGCGGGTCTCCCGGAACGGTACCTGTCCAGAGGTTACCTTCCGGGGGAGGGGTTCACTGATCGGACCGTCCAACCCCAAGGTGTACGTGGACGGAACGCGCACCACCGACACCTGTGTCCTCACGTCCATGAACGCGAGGGACGTGGAGCGGGTGGAAGTCTATCCGATGGGCGTGACCAGTCGGCCGGGCTACTTCAGCCATCAGGGGGGGCTGATCCTCGTCTTCACGCGTCGCGCTGGCTCCTGAGAGACCTGCCCCGCGGTGACCGCCGATAGCGTCCATCGCCACGCGCGGGCTCCAGGACGCACAGAAGCCCTCCGATGGGAACCATCGAAGGGCTTCTGCGTTCTACCCGCGCCGCGTCCGAAGACGCGATGCGTTACTCTAGCAAGCCTACTTATCCCACCAGACCGGATCGTTCAACGTCATTCCCCCATTGCGGGCGACGGCAAACTCCAGGTTCTCTTTGTTGAACGACTGCTCGAAGCCCGGGTACGGCACGCGCGACGGCACCTTGCCGCCGTTCGTGTTCGCGGGGCCCGGAGTCAGCTGCGGAAGACCCGTGCGGCGGTATTCCGCGAAGGCCTCTGGCCCGTTGCCGAAGAGAGCGATCCACTTCTGCAGCGCGATCTGCCGCAGCCCGGTGGCTGCACTGTACTGCACCCGCGGCTGCGCCAGGTACGTGCTGATCGCCGCCGCCGACACACCGTACTGCTGCATCGAGGCCGTGATCGCCTGGTTGTACAGCCCCGACGCGCTCGCAGAAATCCAACCGCGCTGCGCCGCCTCCGCCTGGAGGAAGAGCACCTCGGCGTAGGACATCATCACCGCCGGAGCGGTCGCCGCCAGGAAGTAATCCCCGATGCTGGAGAGCGCCGTCCCGAAGTTGATCCCGTGGTCGTTGGAGAGACCATTGGGCATTCCGCGATACGTGCTCGTGGTCCCGGGGACTGGCGTCGCATACACGGCGAGCCGCGGATCGTTGAAGCTCTTCAGCGTGTCCACGATCGTCCTGCTGATCGTGTGGTCGTAGCGCGTCTCGAAGAAGACGAAGCGCGGGTTCTGATCCGGCTTGCCGCCCTTGTAGTTGAGTTGTGCGTTGTGGGCGTTGCTGGTGAAGCCGCCCGCCTGGAACGCGGCCGCGAACTCTGCGCGTCCCTTGGCGGCATCTCCCTCGGAGAGCCGCATGGCGAGCCGCATCCGCAGCGAGTTGGCGAAGCGCTTCCACGCCGCCATGTCGCTTCCGTAGATGATGTCGGCGCTGCCGAAGGCGGCGCCAGACGGCTGGATCATGTCGCTGGAAGCCTTGAGGTCGGCCAGCAGCCCGTAGTAGATATCCTTCTGGGTATCGTACTTGGGTGTATTCACATCCTCCCGGCCCTTCAGGGCCTCGGAGAACGGAATGTCGCCCCACACATCGGTCATAACCCCGAAGGTGTAGGCCTGCATGATCGTAGCGACCGCCACCCAGTTGGGGTTTTTGGCCTCCTCACCCTGCCGGACGATCTCCTCGAAGTCGATCAGCGGTCCCTGGTAGAATCCGCGGAAGTGAGCCTCGATGGTCTGCGGACGCAGCTCATACCGATCCTCGTCGATATACTGCACCTTGGAGAGGTGCTGCACCCAGAGATCGGTGAGCGTCATCCCGAAGTTGCTGCCGAGCGCACGGTCCACCACCGCCTTCTGTGCCTGTGGCAGGATGAACTGCGCACTGACCGCGGTCGGTGCGTTGGGATTCTCGTTCAGTTCGGTCAGTCCCTCGTCACAGGCACTCACTGCGAGTGCCAGCGCCAGGACGGCCGTTGTTTTTGGGGTAAGCATCATGATTCCTTCGTTACGGGGTGACCACGACATTGAATCCGATGCTCCGCACCGACGGAAGCTGTCCGAACTCGATGCCCTGTACGTTGCTGGCGTCGAACGCCGTTTCCGGATCGAGGTGCGGGTTCTCCGTGTTGAGCCAGAGGTTGCGGCCCACCAGGGATACGTTCATCCCCGAAATCCCGAGACGCCGAGAATAGCTGCTTGGCACGTCGATTCCGAGAGCGACTTCGCGCAGCTTCACGAAGCTCGCATCGAGAATCGCGGCCTCGTGGTTGCCGTAGAGGCTGTGATTGTACTGCTCGGCCGTGATGACCGTGGTGTTGACCGAGCCATCGGCCTTCTTCCCCTGGACCACATAGCCGGGGTTGTTCCAGTCCACCTCACGCCCCTCGAGCGTCTCCGCGAGCACTCCGGCATAACGTCCGAAGGTCTGCGTCATCGAGAACAGCTCCCCGCCCTGCTTGGTGTCGAAAAGGAAGCTGAAGTCAACGGGCCCGTAACGGAGACGGTTGCTGAGGCTTCCGGTCCAGTCCGGGTTGTAGTTGCCGAGGACCCTCTTCACCGGGTCGCGGACCGGACGTCCGCTGGCCGAGACCATGATGCTGCCGTCCGGGTGCCTCGCGTAACCAAAGCCCACGAGCGCGCCGTAAGGCTCACCCTTTCGGGCCTCGACGGTGAGACTCCAGTAGTTGCCGAGAACCAGGGTCGCCAGGTCTCCATCGAGATCGACGACCTCGTTACTATTGCGAGCATAGTTGGCCACCACCTCCCACTCGAAGCCGTTATCGAGGCGAACCGGCACCACATCCGCCTGCAGCTCGAAGCCGCGATTGCTGATCTTCCCGGCGTTGATCACCCGGCTCTGGAACCCGGTAGTCGGAGAGATCTGCACGGGAAGAATCTGATCGGTCGTCTCGCGAGCGTAGTACGTGGCATCCAGGCCGAGCCGGTTGCCGAAGAAGCGCAGCTCGCCGCCCACTTCGACGCCCGTGGTCTGCTCGGGCTTCAGGCTGGCGTTGGAGATGCTGTTGCTCACCTCGAAGCCGGGTTGGCCGTCGAAGGGAAGCGCGTCGCCGTACACGGAAGCGAGCAGGTAGGGATCCGCGTCGTTACCGACCCGTGCCCAGGCCGCGCGGAGCTTCCCGAAGGAGAGCATGCCGTTCATGCTCAGCGAGGGAACGGCGTCGGTGAAGACGAAGCTGCCCGCCACCGACGGGTAGAAGTACGAGTTGCTCCCCTCCGGAAGCGTGGACGACCAGTCGTTCCGGCCCGTCACGTCCATGAAGAGGTAGTTGTTGAAGTCGAAGCTGGCCTGGCCGAGAAGGCTGTTGACGCGCTTCCGCTCGGTGTAGTCCCGGACGAACGGAGTCACCGAGGCGTTCGCAAGGGCGAATACGTCGGGGGCGGTCAGGTTCTGCACGAACGCATAGTTGCGGTTGAACCGGACATCCCGGCGGTTACCGCCGAGAATCATGTTCATGCCGAGCCGATCCGTCAGTTGGCGCTGCCCGGTCAGCATGAACTCAGTGTTCGTCTCCTGATTGAACAGAACCGTCTCGTCGAAGGTTCCGTTCGAACCCACGGACTCGCGGTTGGGGCCGGGACTAATGCCATAGGACCCCGCCGCGTAGGTACGCTTGCGACGATCCTGGTACCAGTCGGTCCCGGAGCGGAGCGTGCCGCTCAGCCAGTCGGTCAGTTCGTACGAGGTCGAAACGCTGCCGATGATGCGGTCACGGCTGTCGTTGTTGACGTTCTCGAGAGCGATCCAGTATGGATTGGAGTGATAGCTCCGGTTCCAGTTGAACATCGTCCCATCCTCATTGCGTCGCGCGCTGCGGAGGAGCCCGGTGTCCACCTGGCGACCGAACCAGACGAACTGCAGCATCGGATTGTCACCGGCGTAACCCGTGCCGGGACGGTTGTGGCCGTCCGAAGCGATGTACTGCACGGAGGCGTCGGCGTTCAGCCTCTCCGTGAGGTTCGACCCACCGTGCAGAGAGAGCGTGGTACGGTCGAGACCGAAGCCCGGATAGATACCATCCTGGGCCATCC
Organism: Actinomycetota bacterium; assembly: GCA_030857905.1. GTDB lineage: Bacteria > Actinomycetota > Actinomycetes > Mycobacteriales > Pseudonocardiaceae > Actinokineospora. The sequence goes on along the minus strand of JALZNB010000065.1, from coordinate 573 downwards.
GCGTGGCGGACAGGCGCACGTTCGCCTGGTCGCTGCTGGTAGCGAGCGCCACGTTGGTGGTGCTGGTGCGGCCCGTCTCGAAGAAGTTACGGACGTTGTTCGGACTGGCCACCCAGGGAACCGGCTGTCCGTTGCTGAAGAACTGGGGGAGCAGGCGACCGTCGAGCTGGGGGCCCCAGCTCTCGTCGGTGCCGTCGTTGACCCCGCCGTAGTCCCCGTCGACATAGGAGAACTTCCCGCCCGAACCCTGGCCGTACTGGTTCTGGTAGGAGGGGAGACGGAGCGGATCCTCGAAGCTCACGTTCTGCGATGCGCTGATCCCGAGGCCACGCGCGGACTTGCCTGACTTGGTGGTGACGATGATCGCGCCGTTGGCCGCGCGGGAGCCATACAGCGCCGCCGCGTTGGGGCCCTTCAGCACGCTGATCGACTCGACGTCGCTGGGGTTGATGTCCTGCGCGGCGTTGCCGTAATCGACGCCTCCAAAGCCGCCGAGGCGGTTGCTTGAGTTGTCGACCGGGATACCATCGACGATGAAGAGCGGCTGGTTGTTGCCGGTGAGCGAGTTCGCGC
>JALZNB010000050.1 GCA_030857905.1 Actinomycetota bacterium | reverse complement strand
GGTCGGGCACGAGGCACACCACGCGGTCGACGGTTCCGTTCGCCACGGCCGCCCGGAGCGCGCCGGACAACGAGGTCGCCGCCTGGGCGCGAGCGGCGAGGGTGCGGGCGCCGACCGGACGGCCGTGGTCGATGCCGGTCACCAGGCGCCGCCCAGGTCAGGACGAGCCAGTGGGTTGCGGGCGCGGCCGAAGCGGACGTCGAACTCGTCGTCCCGCTCGATCTTGTCGAATCCCTGGCCCGCCAGGTGTTCCCGATTGAGGCAGACCCGCTCGACGTCGTCGGCGAACAACCGGCAGGCATCGAATCGAGTGGCCGTCTCGGGGTGTCCGTCCCGGTAGGCGGTGACGATCTCGCGGACCAACGCCCACAGCCGCGGTCGACCGAATCCGACTTCCTCGTCCAGGATCTCGGCGAGGAAGCGGAGTTGCCCGGCGAACACCGAGCTGAACAGCGACTGGGCCAACAGGTGCGCGGGCCAGCGCAGCATGTCCGCGCTCGCCGCATCGCCCAACAGGTCGTACACCGGCAGCGGCTCGTCGAGCAGGTCGACGCCCTGGGCGAAGTCCTTAATCGCCACCCGTGCCGGGACACCACGCTCGTCGGTGACCAGGATCAGGTTCTGGCCATGCGGACAGAAACCGACACCGTGGGCCAGCAACCAGTGCAACAGCGGGGTGAGCAGTAGATCAAGCATCCGCCGCAGCCACGGCTCGGTGTCCATACCGGACTCACTGATCAGCGTGGTGATCACCGAGCCGTCCACGCCACGGTAGGGCAGCGCGGCGAAGGAGATGGCTCGCTCTCCGCCGTCGAGTCTGGTACGAATCGGCTCACGCCACAGCGCACCCAGGGTCTCGTGGAAACGGTACGGCAACTCGGTGATCGCACCGAACAATGGATGCCGCACCGACACACTCGCGACCTCACCGAGGAGGTCGAACCGGTAGCGCGCACGCAACAGTTCGTCGTCGTCGGACACCGTGCGCAACCAGGTGGTTACCTCCGGCGCGGCCAGGGTCGCCGCGGAGGCGAGTCCTCTGTAGACAAGCGTGTTGCGTACCGAGACGGCGGTCTTGACGTCTCGTCTGGTCGGATGGCTCACGTTGGCCAGCGTGCGGATCGTCTGGTGCGGAACATATCGGTCGGAGGTCTCGCCGACCGGCACTATGACACCGGTGGCCAATTCCGCCGCGTACAGGGTGCCCACGATCTCGTCGAGCTGCCACGGATGCACGGGCATCAGGACGTAACTGTCCGGGTCGGCCAGTCCAGATCGGAACCGCGCCAACCGATCCGCGCCAAGCTCCTCGGTGAGTAGCTGTTCCTCGCTCAGGTCGGACACACACCGGAAGGCGGCGTGCTCGCGGCGCACGGCGATCCACGGCAACGAGAATCCGGCACCCGCTTCCGGCGCGTACCGAGCACGGTCGGCCGCGGAGAAACCCACCCTGCCCTTGTTCAGCACCAGCCGTGGATGCCCGGTGAGATGCCCGTCGGCGACGTCGTAGTCCAGCGCGGCCAGTTCCGCCGCCGTCGGCGCGTTGGCGAGTCGGGCGGCTTCGTTGGCCACCGTCGAGGTCAGTTCCGCCAGCACATCGGCGAGTCGGAGACCGGTGAGTCCGAGTTCGGTCCGCGCGTCGACCACGAGTACGCGGGGGTCGTCAGCGGGAACGCCGTCGCGGGTCGCACTGCCGGGCCGCACCGCCCACGACTCGAACGCCCCTATCCGTGCGGTGAAAAGATATTCGGTGCCACCGGCGAGGCTCAGCCGCCAATTCTGGTGGCCGCCATCTCCCGGCGTGCCGTCGGGTTCCGGCCGGAACAGGCCCTCGTAGCTCAGCTCGCCAAGCATCTTGTGGACCACCAGCGCACCGGCTTCCCGCCACGCAGACGTCACATCGCCCTCCATCGCTTCGCGGTAAGTCCCTGTTCCAACCCGAATGTCGTGTACGCGGTCCGCTTCGCCAGCCGGTAGACCTCCCGGCCGCACACCGCGTTGAGGATGGTGGCCGAGCGCCAGGCCGCGAGGCCCAGATCCGGTGCCGATACGCCGTGGGTGTGTCTTTCAGCGTTCTGCACGAATACCGACCCGCTGATGTCCGGGTCGAGGCGAACCCGGAAATCGACGTCGACCGCGATCCGTCCGGCGGCGTCTCGCTCCACCGCGGCGGCGATCGGGCCGAGCAACCCGTCGAGATCCCGCTCGGTGTAACCGGTCGCGCACACGACGGCACCCGTCCGCAAGACCGCCGTCACATCCTGCTGCACATGCCGCACGCTCAGCTCGACCTCGTCAGCGTCGACGCGACCGCCCAGCACCTCGACTCCGGGCGCCAACGACACATCGGGCCAGTCGCCACCGACACCACGCTGGTACAGCTCGTCATGGATCGCGTCGATGGTGTCGGCGCTGATTCCCTTGTAGAGCTGCCATTGCGCGGGCACGAGCCGATCGCGCGTCCGTTCGTCAAGGCCGTGGAAGAACCGGACGTAGTCGGGGGTGAACTGCTCCAGCCCCAGCTTGGAGTATTCCATCGGCGCGAACGCGGGCGTACGGGCGATCCAGGTCATCGCGCCATGTGGCCTGCGGCGCAACAAATCCAGGAACACCTCGGCGCCGGACTGCCCGGAACCCACCACGGTCACATGCGTGGTGGCGGCTAGTGCGTCGCGGTCGCGCAGGTAGTCGGCCGAATGGTTGACCAGGACGGTTGGATCGTCGACCAGCGGGCGCAACGGTTCCGGGACGATCGGAGTCGTGCCGACACCGAGCACCAGGTTTCGGCTGAGGACCTGTCCTCCGGGCTCCACTTCGAGGATGAACGCCTCATCCGACGGCGACCAGCGCACTTCTCGGACCTCGTGATCGAAGCGACACGAGTCCAGGCGTTCGCTCGCCCACCGGCAGTAGTCGTCGTACTCCGCGCGCGGGATATGGAAACGTTCGGCGAAGTAGAACGGGAACAGCCGGTCCCGGTCGCGCAGATAGCTCAGGAACGACAGCGGATGTGTGGGTTCCACCAGCGTGACCAGGTCGGCGAGGAACGGGACTTGCAAGGTGGTCCCGTCGATCATCAGGCCGGGATGCCAGCGGAAATCGCATTGCCGCTCGAAGAACGTGGCCGACAACCCATCGATGGGGGCGGCGAGGGCGGCCAGTGACAGGTTGAACGGCCCGATGCCGATGCCCGCGAGGTCCAACGGCGCGGTCACCGCTGACCCGTCACAACAGGGACCTGCTGCCGGGCAGTGCGCGCCACCTCGTCGGTCAGCCGCCGTTCGATCACGCTCGCCCCGGGGGCCTGGTCCCACGAGTGCATCGAGGGGTTGATCGCGTCGGTTATCAGGTCGAGTGCGACGGACACCAGTTCCCGCACCGCGCGGGGACCTGAGAGGGCGGCGGAACCACGGCTTGCGGCCAGGAACGCGGGCTTGTCACACGAAGCCGTCATCGCCAGCCCTTCTTAGAGCCTGTCTTTGATCCTGGTTAGGTGGTGCTGGCCTGGGTTTTCTGGCGGGCCAGGCGTCGGGTCATCATAGTGATCATGGACCAGTGGATGAAGGCTTCGGAGTGTTCTGGGAGGCGTTCGTAGTCGCGGACGTTGCGGCGGG
>JALZNB010000047.1 GCA_030857905.1 Actinomycetota bacterium | reverse complement strand
CGGCACATCGCCACCCGCGCGGGCGCGCCGCTCGTGCCCGGCACGAACGACCCGGTCGCCGGGGCCGACGAGGTGATCGCCTTCGCGAAGGAGCACGGGCTCCCCGTCGCGATCAAGGCCGCGTTCGGCGGCGGCGGGCGGGGCCTCAAGGTCGCCCGCACCTTCGAGGAGATCCCCGAACTGTTCGACTCCGCGGTGCGCGAGGCGGTCACCGCGTTCGGTCGGGGCGAGTGCTTCGTCGAGCGCTACCTGGACAAGCCCCGGCACGTCGAGGCGCAGGTCCTGGCCGACAAGCACGGCAACGTCATCGTCGTGGGCACCCGTGACTGCTCGTTGCAGCGCCGCCACCAGAAGCTGGTCGAGGAGGCCCCGGCGCCGTTCCTCAGCGAGGCCCAGCGTGCCGAGATCCACACCTCGGCCAAGGCCATCTGCAAGGAAGCGGGCTACTCCGGCGCGGGCACCGTCGAATACCTCGTCGGCACCGACGGCACGATCTCGTTCCTTGAGGTCAACACCCGACTCCAGGTCGAACACCCGGTGTCGGAGGAGACGACCGGCGTCGACCTCGTGCTGGAGCAGTTCCGGATCGCCGCGGGCGAGACACTGCGGTTCACCGAGGACCCGACGCCGCGCGGTCACTCGATCGAGTTCCGAATCAACGGCGAGGACGCCGGACGCGGCTTCCTGCCCGCCCCCGGCACCGTCACCCGCTGGCGGGCGCCGGACGGCCCCGGCGTCCGGGTCGACGCTGGTGTCGAGTCCGGCACGGTCATCGGCGGCCAGTTCGACTCACTGCTCGCGAAGATCATCGTCACCGGCGCCGACCGCGACCAGGCCATCGCCAGGGCCCGCCGCGCCCTGGACGAACTGGTGGTCGAGGGCATGGCCACGGTGGTGCCGTTCCACCAGGCCGTCGTCCGCGACCCCGCGTTCATCGGCGACGGTCACGACTTCAGCGTGCACACCCGGTGGATCGAGACCGAGTTCGACAACACGATCGAGCCGTTCACCGACCCGGCCGAGGCCGGCGAGGACGAGCCTCGGCAGAACATCGTGGTCGAGGTCGGCGGCAGGCGCCTCGAAGTGTCCCTGCCCGGCACGTTCGCCGTGGGCACCGGCGGGGGCGGCGCCGCCGCCAAGGCCAAGCCCCGCAAGCGCGCGGGCGGCAAAGCGGGCGCCGCCGCGTCCGGCGACTCGGTCACCGCCCCGATGCAGGGCACCATCGTCAAGATCGCCGTGGAAGACGGCGCACAGGTCGCCGCGGGCGACCTCATCGTGGTGCTGGAGGCGATGAAGATGGAGAACCCGGTGACCGCGCACAAGGCGGGCACCATCACCGGCCTCGGCATCGCCCAGGGCGAGACGGTGACGACCGGGTCGGTCATCTGCGAGATCAAGGACTAGTGCCTGTCCTCACAGTGGGTTGGTTGATCCGGGTTGATCTTCGGTCGTGGTGCGCGGGCATGAGTCGACCGATGAGCAGTGGCAGGTGATCGAGCCCTTGCCGCCTGTCTCGGGCGGCAAGGGGCGGCCTGGGATCGTGCGCGCTCACCAGCACGCCGCCGGAGCCCGTCGCCTGTCCGCGTCCGTGTCGCACACAGGGGCGAGCGGGTTCCGCGGCGGGCACACCGAGCCGGCTGAGCATGTCATCGGCCGCTCCGGCACGAAGATCCACCTGGCCTGTGACGGCCATGGCCGACCGCTCTCGGTGAGATCCTGACCGGCGGCAACGTCAACGACCGCGTCGTGTTCGACTACCACAACGGTCATATGATCGCCAATAAATGCGGGCAAGTGTGGGCTACATCGACTTTGTCGACGCTGGTGTTGCAGACCTGCCGAAAGGTTGCCTATCGTGGGCAGCGGTCGTCGACCACGTTTGACACTGGGGGAGTTTTGAAACATCTGGGGATGTGTTGGCGCGCGTCGCGCCGAGAAAAATCGGATCGGTAATCGCAGCGGGCAAGATCGGCGAGGAACGACGGCCGATAAAGATCGTCATGGCAGGCTGATTCCCGCACTCCTGTCCGTCTCAACGCTGTGATCAGGTGCTCTCTGGGGCGCACCTGGTTCACGGCGGGACCAATGGTGCCGCCGACGCGGCATTCGCAGATGACGTGCCGGGTTTCCCAGGCGCGTCATCTGACCTGTCGAGCGCGGTGGACGCCGCTGGTCGCCGCACAAGAAAAATGGGGTATTCGTGTTCGAGTTCTGCGTTGTTCCCGGTGCCGTGGTGGGACGTATCCTCAACGCCTCACAGGACACGGTAATCGACATGGTACGGCAGGCATATCTGCTGCACGAGGATAGTTTCAGTGTTAACCCGGACAGCTACTTCCTCCGATTTCCCGACAAGCCGGACTCGCGGGTCATCGCCCTGCCCGGATATCTCGGCGGCGCCACGGACAAGATCGGTCTCAAGTGGATCGCCAGCTTCCCCGGCAACGTCGCGAGCGGTAAACCGCGGGCGTCGGCCGTGCTACTGCTCAACGACTACGAGACCGGCTACCCGATCGCGTGTCTGGAGGCCGCGGGGATCAGCGCCGCCAGGACCGCCGCGTCCGCGGCCCTGGGTGCCAAGCACCTTCAGGCGCCGGGACAGCGCAGTGTGGCCTTCGTCGGCGCGGGTGTCATCGCGCGGACGATCGCGGACTATCTGGTCGTGGCGGGGATCGAGATCGGCGAACTGGTCGTGTTCGACCGCGACCCGAGCAGCGCGGACAAGCTTGTCGAGCACGTGCGGCCGTCCTGCGCGGTGAGCGCGCGGCGCGTCGACAGTCTCGACGAGGCGCTGGACGCGGATCTCGTGGTGTTCGCGACAACCGCCGGTGTCCCCTACGTGCCGGTCGAGACGAAGCTCCGCCCGGAGCAGGTGGTGCTCAACATCTCGCTCCGCGATCTGCCGCCGGAGATGCTGCTGGCGGCCAACAACATCGTGGACGACATCGGACACTGCCTGAAAGCCCAGACCTCACCGCACCTGGCCGAGCAACTGTCGGGGAACCGGGAGTTCGTCAACGGCACCCTGGCCGGTGTCCTGCGCGACGAAGTGGTGCTGGACCGCGGTGTGCCGACGATCTTCTCGCCGTTCGGGCTCGGCATCCTCGACATCGCGGTCGGCGACTACGTGCTCCGACGGGCGCGCGAGCTGGGCGAGTCAATCGAGATCGCCGACTTCATCGGAGAAACGAGCCGCTGGTGAGCGCCGAGCGGCAGCACGGGCCCGCGTGGGCGTTGATCGGTTGCGGCCCAAGGGGTCTCGCCGTGTTGGAACGATTCGTGACCCTCGCGCGGCGGACTTGGCGCGCGGTCCCGGCGACCCTGCACGTGATCGAGCCGGGTGAGGTCGGCGTCGGCATCCACCTGCGTGATCAACCGGATTACCTGCTGCTCAACACGATCGCCTGCCAGGTGACCGCGTTCGTGGACGAGTGCATGACCGCCGGGGGCGGTGTCGCCGGACCGTCGCTGTACGACTGGGCCAAGCAGCGCGGCACCCTGGTGCGGGAGAACACCGGGGCGGTCCGGGCGGTGCGCGCGACCGACCACCTCCCGCGCGCGCTGTTCGGCGAATACCTCGTGTGGGCGGCGCGACGAATCATCGACGCGAGCCCGTCATGGCTGCGGGTGCTGGTGCACCGCGACTCGGCGCGGGCCGTGCGACAGCTTCCCGACGACCGCGAGCGGGTGGTCCTGGAGTCCGGCGGCACGCTGGACGTCGATCACGTCACGCTCACCATCGGACACAGTGGGACCGCGGGCGTAGCCGCCTCGGACGCGGCGTGGATCACAACGCCGTATCCGTTGCCCACAGCCATTGAGACGGTTCGCCCAGGCGAACGTGTCGGGCTGCTTGGCGCGGGTCTCACCGCGATGGACGTGGTCGCCGCCATGACCGTCGGCCGCGGCGGCACGTACCGGGCCGACGGAGAACGGCTGCGTTATGTGGCGGGCGGGCAGGAACCGGAGATCGTCCTGACCACGCGCAGCGGACTGCCCGCTCGTGCGCGTCCCCTGCCCTACCAGGGAAGCGCACCGAGTGCTGCGTTCCTCACCGGCGCCGCGATCGAGGACGCCCGGCGCCGGGTGAACGATGGACGCCTCGACTTCGGTCAGAGCGTGATGTCGTTGGTGCGCGCGGAGATGCGGCACCGGGTCCATCTCCTGATCGATGACCCGATCGATGCGGAGCAGGCCGCCGACGACGTGCTCGCCCTGTGGGACGAGACCGTGCCGTCGCGGGCGATGGTCGACGCCGACGCCTACCGCGCCTGGTTCGCCGAAAGTATCGCCGGAGATCTGCGCGAGGCCCGGGGAGGTCTGGACGGCAGCGCGGTCAAGTTCGCCTTCGAGGTCGTGCGCGACTATCGCGACATCCTGCGCACCGCGATCGATGAGCCAGGTCTCACCGATCACTCGGTGGCCGACTTCTTCGGCTCCTTCGTTTCCGCGGTCAACCGCAACGTGATCGGTCCGCAGCTTGAGCGCAACGCCGAACTGCTCGCGCTCATCGACGCACGGGTGATCCTCCCCGGTCCCGGCCCGGCCGCTCGACTGACCTGGCACGGCGACCACTGGAGTCTGTCGTCAACCTCGTTGGCCACGCCCACGTCGATACCACTCGACCGGGTCGTGTCCGCGTTCTCCCCAACGCCTTCGGTGTCGCGAACGACCAACCCGGTCATCGGGGATCTCCGCGACAGCGGCAGGTTGCGTCCGTGGCGTCGAGAAGGCGTTGAACTGGGCGCCGCGCTCGACCGCGACGGCCACCCGATCGACGCGGACAACCGGTCACAGAACACGCTGTCGGTGATCGGGCCGCTCGCCGAGGGTTCCAGCTACTACAACCATTACGTGCTCTCGCCTGGCACACCGTCGCGTGCGGTGGCGGACGCCGACCGGATCGTGCGCGTCGCCTACGAGCGCACCGGTTCGCCGTTCAGCGGTGCCTTGCTGTGACCGGCGCCGTGGACACCCGCGTGAACGGCTACCGGTCGGTGTTGGCCCTGCCCGCCTTCCGGCTGCTGTGGCTGGGCGAGACGGCGGGCCGTTTCGGGTTCCAGCTCACGAACTTTCTGCTCCCGCTGATCGCGGTGACGGCGTTGAACGCGAGCGGCACCCAGGTGGGGCTGATCTCCACGGCCCAGTTCCTGCCGGTGGTGCTGTTCGCGCTGGTGGCGGGCGCGATGGTTGGTCGGGCTCCGCTGCGGGTGCTGTTGGTGTCGTGCAACGCCGTGCGGGCGGGCGCGCTCGGCCTACTGGGCGCGGTGCACGCCGCGGGCGGGTTGAACCTCGCCGCCATGTTGGTCGTCGCCGTTCTCGTCGGCACGGCTACGGTGTTCTACGACGTCGGCTTCCAGGCTTCGATCCCACATGTGTTGGCAGTAGGGCAGATCGCACCGGCCAACGGGCTGTTGCAGGCCATGTACTCGGTCAGCCAACTGGCGGGGCCCGCGCTGGCAGGCGCGTTGTTGCAGACCCTCGGTGTCGGCACCGCGCTGGTCACCGCGTTGACGCTGTTCCTCGGTGCGCTCACGAGCTTCGCGCTGCTGCGCACAGCCCGAAACGACCCGTCCAAGGCCGAGTCGCTTCTCCGCTCGATAGGGCGGGGTGCCCGGTATGTGTGGCGTTGCCGCCCGATCCGCGACCTGTGTATGCAGGCGGGCGTGTTCAATCTGTTCGAGCAGGCGTTCCTCACGGCGTTCATGGTCTTCGCGGTGCGCGAGTTGTCGCTGTCCGCAGGAGTCGTCGGGTTGGTCATCGGGATCGGCAGTCTCGGCGCGCTCGGGGGCGCGCTGATCGCGCCCACCGTGCGGTTCGTGCGAGTCGGCGTGCTGGTCTGCTCGGCGCTGCCGCTGGCCGCTTTCACGTTCCTGCTGGTGCCGCTGCTCGTCTGGATGTTCCCCGGCGCCGTGGTACCGCTGGTGGTGGCGTTCCTGCTCAACGGTGTCGCCTTGTCGTTCTTCAACGTGTTCGCGGTGAGCCTGCGGCAGAGCATCCCGCCGCCGGACCTGCTCGGCGCGTCCACCGCCACCTATCGGTTGATGTCGTTCGGTCCGATCCCGCTCGGCGCGCTGCTCGGCGGGGTGGCGATCGACCTGCTCGGTGGTTCGGCCGCGTTGTGGCTGATCGGCGGGATGGCGACGGTGCTGTGTCTGGCATTCGTCGGATCGCCGCTGCGGTCACTGACGGATGTGACGCGGGCTCGGGAATTCGCGAGCAGGTGGACGACCACGGAACCCCATGATGGAGGCACGCGATGACCAGTGATCAGCGGTCGGGCGACCGACTCGTCTTCGTCGAGAGCAACCTGACCGGAACCGGGATGCAGGCGCTTCGCATCGCGGGTGAACTCGGGCTGCGAACGGTGTTCGCCACAGCCGATCTGAGCCGCTACACCGCCGACCCCGATGCGGAGCGGGTCATCGGCGAGGAAGTGGAGCAGGTGCTCGTCTGCGACACACTCGACCCGGTCGCGGTCGAGAAGTGTGTGTTGGACAACGGTTTGCAGCCGGTCGGGGTGATGACCGTCGGTGAGTACTACGTGCCGACGGCGACGGCTGTGGCGCGCGGCCTCGGGCTGCCCGGCCTCGACCCGGCGGCCGCGCTGACCGCGCGGGACAAACTCAAGATGCGCACAGCCTGCCTGCGGGCCTCGGTCCCGGTCCCCCGCTTCCGTTTCGTGGGCTCGGTGGCCGATGTCGACGACGTGATCGACGAGATCGGGCTGCCGTGCGTCATCAAGCCGACCGACGAGTCGGCCAGCGTCGGGGTGTCGCTGTGTCGCACCAGAGAGCAGTTGCGCCTGCGGGTCGGGGAACTGGTCGCGGTCACGCACAACTCCCGCGGCCAGGCGCACGTGCCGGGAGGACTGGTCGAGGAATGCCTGTTCGGCCCCGAGGTGAGCGTCGAGACGTTCACCTTCGGCGGCCAGACCACGGTATTGGGCGTGACGGACAAAATCCTCGCGCAGACCCCCTACTTCCTGGAGACCGGGCACACGTTCCCGTCGATCCTTCCGGCGAGCGTGACCGGACCCGCCATCGATGTCGCGCTCGCCGCGCTGCGGGCGATCGACTTCGACTTCGGCCCGGCGCACACCGAGGTGAAGCTCACCGCGCGCGGACCCGTACTGATCGAGATCAACCCGCGCACCGGCGGCGACAACATCCCGGACCTGGTCAGGGAGGCCACCGGGGTAAGTCTGCTGGAGCAGTCGATCGCGGCGCACAGCGGCCGGACACCCGATCTACGGCCGAGCAGGCGCGGTGGGGCGGCGATCCGGTTCCTGACCGGCCGCGACGGCATCGTGGACGAGGTCGTCGGCGAGGAATTGCGGGAATGGTTCCCCAGCGTTATCAGCATGCGGATCAAGGCCAAACCCGGCAAGGTGACAAGGTGGCCGACCAACAGCCACGACCGCCTCGGACATCTCATGACCGGCGCGGAAAGCCCGCACGAAGCCGCGGCGCAGGCCGACGCGGCACTCACCCACCTGACCGTCACCTACCGCCCCAACAACGAGGGAGAGCCTTCATGAATTACGACCCCAAGCAGACCTACCTGGTGATCGGCCCTCCGCGCAGCGCGTCGACGGCGTTCTCGAGGGTGTTCTGGAACAACCCGAAGATCCGTTACTACGTGCACGAGCCCTACGAGGCGACCTACTACCAGTCACTGGACAACACCGAGCACGCGGTGGCGGCGCTGGCGGACCCGGTCGACCTCAGTGCCGTGGCCGGAACCCCTTCCGGGGACGGCGTACTGGTGAAGGAGATGAGTTTCCAGGTCTCCGACAACCTGGACGAACTGCTGGGCTACACCACCAACCCGGTGGTCTTCCTGATCCGCGACCCCCGGTTGACGATCAGCTCCCGCCGCAGGGTCAAGGAAGCGCAGCAGCAGCCGCTCGACTTCCCGCTGGTGGAGACCGGCTGGGAGGACCTGGTGCGCCAGATCGACCACTGTCGCGCGCACGGTGTCGATTACCTGATCACCGACAGCGCCGACTTCCGGGCCGAGCCCGAGCTGGTCTTCCGGCGGATCTTCGCCGCGTGGGGCCTCGACTTCGACGTCTCGCAACTGACCTGGGAGCCGCAGCCCGACATGGCGCTGAGCAACCACCGCACCGTGGGGGTCGACCACTTCTTCACGAGGGTGCTCAACAGCAAGCAGTTGGAACCGCCGGTGGAGCAGCCGGGTGCCGTCGAGGACTTCCCCGAGACCAACGGGTTGCGCGCGCACGTCGAGTGGGCGATGGCGCGATACCGAGAACTGCGTGCGGACCCGTCGTTCATAGACATCACCTCAGAAGTGGGGTGAGTCAACCGATGCACGACGACGGACCGGTCCGCGATCAGGTGTCGTCCGGCATCGAGACCGTCCCTGCCGAGTCGTGGGACGCGCTCGCGGCCGAGGCCGACATCGACCTGGGGCGCACCTACCTCAGGTTCCGCGAACATCTCGAACCCGGCGATCCCGTGCTGCTGCTGCACAACGACGACGGACCTGCGGCGGCCCTGCACGGCAGCCTGGTCACGGACCGGACCGGCTTGTTCAGTCATCCGTGGAAACTGCTCACGAGCGGGCAGGTGCTTCGGGCGACGAACGACGAACTCGCCCGACGCGAGGCGGAGCGCGACACGTTGATCGACGCGCTCACCGACGAGACGGGACCCGCGTGGCAGCGGCTGTCGCGAGCCGTCGGCGCGACCTACGTCGTGCGGGGCTACGACTCCTCGGAGTTGATCGCCCGGCCGGGTGTCGACGTGGCGCGGGCCGCCGATCGACTGCTGGCCCTGGCCCAACGGCAGGCGCGGACCGACGGGTGGGGCGCGGTCGTGCTCCCCTTCGTTCGCGAGGACGACGAACCGCTGCGCGAAGGCTTGGCCCGTGCGGGTTTTCGGTCGGCCACCATCACCGGAGTGTCCGACATCCCGGTGTCCGGCGCGTCCACTGTGGACGAATTCGTCCGAGCACTGCCCAGCCGTCGCCGGTATCGGTACCGCAAGGACTTCCAGGCACTCGACGCCACCGACCACCGCAGAGGGGAGCTGTCGCTGGAGCGGGACATGGACGTCATCGTCGAGATGGAGGCGGGCACGATGTCCGGGCACGGCGGCAGCGTCGACCCGGCACAGTTGCGCGCCGCACGTCGGTTCCTCGTCGAAAACGCGCCCGACCTGGTCCGAGTGCCCGCCGTGTCGGACGCGTCAGGCCCGTTCGCCTGCGGTGTGCACCTGGTGGGACGTCGAAGTTATCTGGTACTCACTTTCGGCGCGGACTACCGGGTGCGCACGGAGGACAGCGGGGGCGCCTACCACTGGGTCACCTGTCACGCCCCGGTCGAGCACTGCTGCGCCACGGGACTGGAACGGGTTCGGCTCGGCTTCGAGTCGTTCGAGGCGAAGGCGCAACGGGGAGCCGTCGTCGTGCCGCGCCAAACCTGGTTCTGGCTACCCGATTCGGAACTTTTCGACCGGGTCGCCGCGATTCATGATCTGGTGAGCGGTCACACGACCGAATACCTGGGCGGGGTCGCACACCACTGAGATCGATGGCGACCACCCGATCGGTCGAGTGGGATGAACCCGGCCAAGCGTAGGGGGACAAACTTGTCATGCCAGTCATCAACGCTCCTGAGGACCTCGTCCTCGACGACATCTACGTCAATCTGCGCCCCCTGTTCGGCAAGGAGGTCTACCTCAAGTGTGAGAGCTTCAACTTCGCGGGTTCCATCAAACTGAAGGCCGCACGGGCGATGCTCGACGACGCCGAGCGGGCCGGGTCGTTGCGCGAGGACTCGGTCATCGTCGAATCCTCGTCGGGAAACCTGGGGATCGCGCTGGCCACCATCGCCGCGAACCGGGGCTACCGGTTCGTCTGCGTGACCGACCCCAGGGCGAACCCCACCGCGCGCCGCCTCATCGAGAGCATGGGCGGCGAGGTGGTGGTGGTGACCCAGCTGGACGAGACCGGCGGCTACCTCGGCACCCGAATCCGCACGGTGCAGGAGTTGTGCGAGAGCAGCCCCAAGTTCCTCTGGCTCAACCAGTACGCGAACCCGGAGAACTGGCAGGCGCACTACCGGCAGACCGCGCCCGCGATCGTGAACCAGTTTCCGTCGGTCGACCTGCTCTTCATCGGCGCGGGCACCACCGGAACGCTGATGGGGTGCGCCCGCTACCTTCGCGAGCGAGGGCACAAGGCCAAGGTCATCGCGGTCGACAGCACCGGATCGGTGACCTTCGGCGGCCCGGCGGCACCGCGGTTCATCCCGGGACTCGGCACGAGCAGGCGCCCGGAGATCGTCGATGAGTCCTTTGTGGACGATCTCGTCATGGTCGACGAACGCGATGCCGTACAAATGTGTCACCGGATGGCCGCCAAGGGTTTCCTGTTCGGCGGATCGACCGGAACGGTGCTCAGCGCCGTGGAGCACTACCTCAAAGACCAGCCCGACGACGTGACCGTCGTGGCCCTCTCGCCCGACATGGGCGACAGGTACCTGGACACCGTTTACGACTGGGAATGGGTCGAGGAACGGTTCCCGGGCGCGGTGACCCCGCCCGCGCGCGCCGCGCGCGCCGAACTGCTCAAGACCTTCGTCTGATCGGGCCACCCAAGCCCTACCGCGCTGATGATTGGAAGACGATGACCGCCAATGTTGGATCCGCATCCCGCTCGGCCGAACGGGCCTCGGTCCGTCTGACCGAACCCGACCGGGAGCATCACGTCACGAACGTTCGGGAGTTCGGTGCGACACTGTGGCTCACCGGCCTGCCGAGTTCGGGCAAGACCACGATCGCCCGAGCGGTCGCGGAGCGGCTGCGCGCCGACGGACACCGGGTGGAGGTGTTGGACGGCGACGAGTTCCGGGCCAAGCTGTCCAACGGGCTCGGATTCTCGCGCGAGGACCGCGACATCAACGTCTACCGGGTCGGCTGGGTCGCGCAACTGTTGGCGCGCAACGGGGTCACGGTGTTGGTTCCGGTGATCGCACCCTACGCCGACGCGCGGGCCGCGATCCGGGAGCAGCACCTCGCCGCCGGGACGACCTACCGCGAGGTACACGTGGCGACTCCGCTGGAGGTGTGCGTCGCACGTGACGTCAAGGGCCTCTACGCCAAGCAGCGAGCGGGACAGATCACCGGACTCACCGGTGTGGACGACCCGTACGAGGTGCCCGCGCACCCCGATCTCCGGCTGATGACCCACGAGGAGACCATCGAGTCCTCTGTGGACAACCTGTTCGCCGCGATGGCCGACTGGGGTCTGCGGTGACCGCGACGCACCTCGACCACCTCTCCGTGCTGGAGGCCGAGGCGGCACACATCATCCGAGAGGCGACCGCCGAGTCGGAGCGGCCCGCGCTGCTGTTCTCCGGCGGCAAGGATTCCGCGGTGCTGCTGCACCTGGCGCTGCGGGCCTTCA
Organism: Actinomycetota bacterium; assembly: GCA_030857905.1. Classification (GTDB taxonomy): domain Bacteria; phylum Actinomycetota; class Actinomycetes; order Mycobacteriales; family Pseudonocardiaceae; genus Actinokineospora. The sequence goes on along the minus strand of JALZNB010000047.1, from coordinate 5,154 downwards.
CCCCGGCGGCGCTGCCGTTCGGCCTGCTGCACGTCGACACCGGGCACAACTTCCCCGAAGTGCTCACCTTCCGCAACGGCGTGGTGGCACACGACGATCTGACTCTGACCGTGGCCAGTGTCCAGCAGTGGATCGACGATGGCCGGATCGCCGAACGGCCGGACGGGATGCGCAACCCGCTGCAGACCCGGCCGCTGCTCGATGCCGTGGCAGGCAACCGATTCGACGCGCTGTTCGGCGGGGCCCGCCGGGACGAGGACCGGGCAAGGGCCAAGGAGCGGGTCTTCTCGATCCGCGACGCGCTGGGCGGCTGGGACCCTCGGCGGCAGCGCCCGGAACTGTGGCAGCTCTACAACGGCAGGCGCCGGGCGGGTGAGCACCTGCGGATCTTCCCGCTGTCGAACTGGACCGAGGTCGACGTCTGGAGCTACATCGTCCGCCACGACGTCGCGCTGCCCTCGATCTACTACGCGCACCGACGCCAGGTGTTCCTCCGCGACGGCATGTTGCTCGCTCCCGGCGACTGGGGCGGTCCCGTCGCGGGCGAGTCGGTGACGGAGAAGTCGGTGCGGTACCGGACAGTCGGCGACATGTCCTGCACCGGCGCCGTCGAGTCCACGGCGACGACCGCCCAGGAAGTTCTCGACGAGGTCTCGATCAGTTCGATCAGCGAGCGCGGTGCGACGCGGGCGGACGACCGCGTGTCGGAAGCCGCGATGGAGGACCGGAAACGAGAGGGCTACTTCTGATGCTGTCAGCCGAACAACCACGACGACCGCTGCTGCGCCTGGCGACGGCGGGCAGTGTCGATGACGGAAAGTCCACATTGGTCGGTCGACTCCTGCTGGACACGGACTCGGTGCTCACCGACCAGTTCGAGTCGCTGACCCGGGCTTCGTCGCGGCTGGGCACCACGGAACTGGACCTCTCGCTGCTCACCGATGGTCTGCGTGCCGAGCGGGAACAGGGCATCACCATCGACGTCGCGTATCGCTACTTCTCCACCGACCGTCGGCGTTTCGTCCTTGCCGACACACCAGGACACGTGCAGTACAACCGCAACACGGTAAGCGGGATGTCGTCGGCGGAGGTGGCGATCATCCTGGTGGACGTCGCGGCCGGCCTGCTCGATCAGACGCACAGGCATCTGGCCGTAGCCGCGCTGCTGCGTGTCCCCCACGTCGTCGTCGCGGTGAACAAGATGGACATGGTCGGTTACGACGCCGAGGTGTTCACCCGCCTGCGCGAGCGAGTGGTGGACCACACCCGGCGCCTGGGCATCGACGAGGTCACTGTCATCCCGGTGTCGGCGTTGGCGGGCGACAACATCGGGGTCCGGTCCGAGCGGATGCCGTGGTACGACGGGCCGTCGCTGCTCGAACACCTGGAGGACATCCCGCCGGTCCCGCTGTCGTCCATCGGCGCGGCACGACTGTCCATTCAGTACGTACTGCGCGCCGCCCACCGCTCTTACGCGGGTCGGCTCAGCTCTGGACCGCTGCGGGTGGGGGACGAGGTCGTGGTCCTACCCGCGGGCATTCACACCCGGGTGGCAGGCATCGAACGGCTGGGAGAGACCATCTCGCAGGCGCGTCCGGGCGAGTCCGTCGAGGTCAGTCTGGTCGATCACGTGGACGTCTCGCGCGGCGACACGATCGCGGCCCTACCGGCGCCGACGCCACGTGACTCGTTCTCCGCGGTGCTGTGCGGGGTGTCCGACAAGCGGTTGCGCCCCGCCGACCATGTCCTGATCAAGCATGGCGCCAGGGTCGTGCGCGGCATGGTGGTGGAGATCGAGTCGGGCCTGGACGTCGGCTCGCTCGCCTACACCCCGAACGTCGAATCCGTTGGGGGCAACGACATCGCCGTGGTCGCGCTGCGACTGGCCGAGCCGCTGCCGATCGAGGAATACCGCACGGACCGGACCACGGGGTGTTTCCTGGTGCTCGACGCCGACGACGGCACGACCGTGGCCGCGGGCATCGTCGGTGTGCCCGCCGCGGCCGAGATGGTGAACGTCGAGGCGATGTCGACATCGGGGACCGCGTAATGGTCGATCCGGCGCTCGCGGCCGCGGCGCTGGTGTTGGGCTGTGTGATCGGACTGACCGGGATGGGTGGCGGCGCCCTGATGACACCCATCCTGGTCGGGCTGTTCGGCGTTCCACCCGGGGTCGCCGTCGCGTCGGACCTTGTCGCCTCGGCGGTGATGAAGCCCGCGGGCGCGGCGGTGCACCTGCGTTCACGCAATGCCGACCTCGTGTTGACCCGATGGTTGGTCATCGGGTCGGTCCCGCCCGCTTTCCTCGCGCCGATCATCGCCTACCACGTGTTCGGCGGGGTCGACGACAGCACGCTGCGAGTGGTGATCGGCGCTGTGGTGCTGGCGAGTTCCGCGTTGGGCCTGCTGCGCGCGTACCTGACCTACCGACGTCCTCGGCGTGAGCCGCAGAGCGCACGCCGCTACGACCAGGTCGCGCTGGTGATCCTTGGCGCTGTCGCGGGCACGTTGGTCGGGCTCACCTCGGTCGGGTCGGGCTCGTTGGTCGCGGCCGGACTGGTCATGCTGTTTCCGGCGTTGTCCGGGTCACGGCTGACCGGCACCGACCTGGTCCAGGCCGTGCCGATGGTCTGGGCCGCGGCGTTGGGGCACGCGGTGATCGGCCAGTTCGACCTCGCCATCACGACATCGGTGGTGATCGGCGGCGTTCCGGGGGTGGTGCTGGGGAGCCTGCTCGCCACCAGGGTTCGCGGCCACTGGCTCAAGGCCGTCGTCCTCGGTCTGTTGGTTCTCAGCGGTTTGACGATGATCGGGATCTCGCTGCCGGTGACCATTCCCGCCGCGGTGGCGGTCGGCCTGGTGCAGATGTGGTTGGCGACCCGCCGACGACAGGACGACGTGGATGCCCGCGGCGACGCGGCGCGCGGGACGCTCCGGGCCTGACCGGCTGAGAATTGCCTCAGCGGGTCGGGCCGGGCGTTCCGTAGGATCGAGTTGTGACCGAGTCCCAGCCCGCAGACCTCCGCATCGGCGATGTCGAGCGGGAAGACGCGTTGCGCGCGCTCGGTGAGCACATGGGCGCGGGCAGGCTCGACATCGAGGAGTACGGCGATCGCGCGGCGAAGGTCGCCACCGCCAAGACCCGGGGCGACCTGCTCGCCCTGTTCGGCGACCTGCCCGAACCCCGGCCCCGCTTCGAGGTTCCAACCCCGGTCATCCCGAACGCCCGGCAGACGCCCGTCCCGATCGAGCCGGGCTACCGGACGCCCGCGGAACGCTTCTGGGCGGCCATGATCCCCGTGTCGGCCATCGTCGGCGTGGCGATGTTCGTGTTCCTGCTGCGCGGTTTCTGGCCGATCCTGCTGCTCCCGGTCGCGATGACCATGCTGGGTGGACACATTTTCGGCGCGGGCTGGCAGCGCAGGCGCCGGGAGATCCAGCGCTATAGGCGCCATCACCGCAGACTGGGCGGGGACTACCACTGATCACCAGGAGTTTCCGCTGACGCTCACTCTGCTCTTGCTGGACCTCGACGGTGTCCTGCGCGGATTTCACCCGGCCGACCACACTGAGCGCGCGCACGGCTTACGCCCCGGTACCGTCGCGGCCACCGCGTTGCGCCCCGACCTGTTCGACCCCGCCATTACGGGCGTGATCACCCACGAACACTGGCTCGACGCGGTGATCGACGCCTTGGTCGTCGAAGAGGGTGTGCCTATCGAGGGCTCGACAGCCGCTGTTCTGTGACGACAGTGAAGTCAATGTCACCGGGCCGCCGCCGTCGGGTTGATATCCGCGCACGTGCCCGACACCGACACGTTGCGGAGCGTGCTCGCCGGTCACGGACTGCTCGACTGACCCCTGTCGGTCCCACCCGATAGCGTGTGGGCGTGGAACCGGTGGAAATCAACGCGGGCAAGTTCTACCTGCGGGCTCTGCGCGCCGACGACCGGATCGACGACCGGCCTGCCGTCGTCGAGGGGTTCACCGACCCGGAGAGCATGCGCTGGCTGCCGCTTTACGACGTCGACACCCTGGAACGCGCGGGTGACTACATCGCTCGACGCGCGGCCGAGTGGGACGCCGAGACCAGGTTCTCCTGGGCGGTCGCCGACCCGTTGACCGCCGACCTGCTCGGCGAGGTCGTGCTGAAGGACCTCGACCTCGACGACGGCACGGCCGAAGCGGGGTGCTGGGCGCATCCCGCGGTGCGCGGCAAGGGCGTCACCACCGAGGCGCTGCGCGCGATGCTGCGGTTCGGGTTCCACGGACTCGGCTTGCGCGAGATCGGCTACAAGTACGGTCCCGGCAACATCGCCTCCCGGCGGGTGGCGGAGAAACTCGGGTTCGTGCGGGTGCGGGAGACCGTGGGCGAGGTCGAACTGGTGTTGTGCGCGGACGACCTGACATAGAACCCCTGACAACGGAACGCGACCGGTCTCCCGGACGTCTGGGAAAAAGAGGTTCCGAACAGTCGAATCCGAGTATGGCCACTCGATAGAGTCAGCGGCAGCACAGGGCAGTGACGGGAGGCTAGATGTCGCCAACCAACGGGCAGAGCCACGGCTCGCCGACTCACGGAAACGGACACGGTCGTGGGGGCGACCGGGACCACCTGCTCGATGTCGAGCCCGCGGCCGTCCCGGCACTGCGCGGCGCGTTCACCGCGGCACTGACCGAGATCGATGAACAGCTCGCGCTGGCCAGGACCGAACTGCGCGTCGCGGCGTGGGCGCACGACCCGATCAGCGAACACGCCACCCGGGAGATCAACGCGCTGTCCGTCGACAGTGATCGGGACGCGCTCGACACGCTGTCGGCGTTCCGCGAGCAGTTGAGCGCGGCGGTCGACAACCTGGACAAGGTCGCCGAGCAGTACGCGCTGCTTGAGGACGACAACCGGGCGACGGTCACACACAAGGGCAACGGCGGCCGCGGCTAGTGCGGGAACGGGGACGGGCGATGACCGAGCAGACGGATATGAAGCGGTGGCGCGGCTTCACGCACAAGGAGCTGTACCAGATGCTGCACGCGGGCCTCGGCGCGCAGGCGTCGGCCACGCCCGCACGGCGGTGGGCCGCGGTGGCGAGCACGCTCGACGAGGTCGGACAGGACTTGGGCGCCGCGCTGGAGACCACGGGCGCGGGTTGGGTC
>JALZNB010000036.1 GCA_030857905.1 Actinomycetota bacterium | reverse complement strand
GCGGACACCTTACCGCCGCCCGCGACCACTTCACCGCGCTGCTTGACTACGGCACCCGCGGCCTCGGAGTGGCCGACACCGATCTTTGGCACATCCGGTACTTCCTCGCCGACATCCGCGGCCATGCCGGGGAGACGGCGGGCGCGGCGGAAGACCTGCGCGCCCTGCTGGCCGAGTTGAACCCGACGACACCACCATCCTGGTGGGGCGCGGCGACATCGCACGCTGCGTGGACGAGGCGGGTGACCTGGTCGGACGCGTTGGCCGAACTCCGGGCGCTGCTGTCCGACCAGGAACGGCTGCTCCGCCTCGACGACCCGGCACACTGACCACCCGAGCCAACATGGCCCCAGCTCCGGGGAGCTGCGGGTGACACCGACGCCGCGCTGGCCGAGCTTCGCGAGGTCTTGGCGATCCGCGAGCGGATCCTGGGCGCCGACCACCCCGCCACGCTTGGCATTCATACCGACGAGTTTCACGCGCTCGGCGGCACGGAGCGACGAAAGCTGTGAAACCGCCTCATGTCCGCGAGGGCTTGGGCGGGCAGCGGAGCCGCGCATCGCAAGGGTGAACGCGTGGACGGCGTTCCGAGGACCCCGTGCTGAACTGTGGGAACGACGAGACCCCGGCACCGCCCACCCGTGCTGCGGCGCGACCGAGCGCGAGTCGGGCGGGCCGTGGAACCTGCACCAACTCCGACACTCCGCCCTCACCCACGCCGCCGAGGACGGCGCGTCCGCACCGATGCTGATGGCGCTGTCCGGACACACCAACGTCGCCTCCGTCGCCCGCTACGCCAAAGTCTCCGCCGCCGCGCTGGGCCGCTGGCAGAACGACCGCGACCCCGCCGTCACGCCTCCGAGCCAATGAACCCGTGGGATCCCCGCGTCCGGAGCCGGGGATCACCTGGATGGCCGTGTCGTCAGGACGGCATCTGGCAGGAGGGCGACGGTAACCTGGCGGTGCGACTGGGCTTCTCCCCGTCAACTCTCGGGCACCATGCCCGTGAGCTCCGGGGAAACTCGAGGTCAGCGGCCTGCGTGAGCAGGCTTGAACCACGGAGAAGTCCATGGCGCAACGGAGAGACAACCGGAAGAAGGCTACGAAGACGACGAGGCTGCGGGTCGCGGCAGTCCTTGCGCACATCGTCATCGGCTTGACGCTGACTGAGCGGGTCGTCGACCTGTTTCACCAGCTCAAGGGCCTGGCAGGCTGACGAGGTGGCACCTCTCCCGCAATCCAAAAAGCCGGACCGTGTTCTGTTCAACCCTTGGAACCGAACGTACGGTCAGCCAGCATCCGACATCTCCGGTGCGCCGCACCAGCAAGTAGCCTGACGAACGACGAGGAATCAGCCGGTGTTTCCGCGGTCGGCTCGGGTCTGGGCGAGGCGGTAGGAGTCGGTCTCGATGATGTTGCCGCCGAAGGTGAGCCGGCCGACGATGGCGGCGCAGAGACACGGGTCGGTGAAGATCTTGGTCCACCCGGCGAAGGACTCGTCCGATGCTATCGCGACTGCACCTGCGGCGACCACTCACATCCACCCCGCCGCACCCCGCCGCACCCAAACGCCGTATCCCCAGGGATACCTAGTGCACCGCCCCATCGTTGCGTTGGGACGAATCGTGTCGCTTGGCCGGAGGCTGGTGGATCGGCTGGCCGGCTGGCATCGTGTCGGGGATGAGGACGTGCCCTGTCTGCCACGGGAGCGGGTTGCAGGACCCGCCGGGGGATGAGGTCGACGATGACGGCAGCCCGCGTGGGATCTGTGGGAGATGCGGTGGGATCGGAGAGGTGCCATGACCGCGGAACCTGTTGATCCCGCTGATGCCGGTCTCGCTGCGGCGGGGACGTCTTCGATGTCCTCGGCGGCAGCCTGTCGGCCGTGCGGGGATACCGGCGTCATGCGTTGGCTGCAGGCCGTCCTCATTGAGGGTGGCGGGTTCGAGCAGCGCGAGATGACCCATCCGTGTACCTGTCAGGCCGCCCGGGACGCCGGTGTGTGGCGCCACCCCGCTGCCGAGGCGGACCGCGTCGTGGGCCAGGCCGCCGCCGCGCAGCAGGTCCCCCCGGGACTCGCCGCGCTTCTGGCCGCCCTCACCCCCGGCGACACCAACCCCACCTGAGTACCAGCGCCACTCCCCTGTGCCGCCGCCAGGCGGGCGGGTGTCGCCCGGGTCGGGGGACACTTCAGGTCGTGGATCTGATCGTGCCTCGTGATCCGGTTGTGATCATGCTCGTGGGCATCTCAGAAGGCGGCAAGAGCAGCCTCGCGCGCAGGCTCGCCCGAGGACGTCCGGGTCTCGCGATCATGTCCTACGACGCCCAGCAGCATGCTCTCGACGGGACGGACCCGGCCCGCTCAGGGCGCGCGCCGATCGTCACCGACGGTGCGGTCGAACTGGTCCACGCTCAGCTCGAAGCCCGCTGTCAGGCGCGCGGTTCGAGCGGGAAGCCCCTCCCGTGTTGGCGGGGTTCGTGTCATCCCCGGGTGGGGCAGGGTCGCACTGACTTTGGCGCAGCGGGCGACGGAGGCGACGTTGGTGTGCCCGGACAAGGCCATCAGCATCGGGGCGGAAGCACATTCGGCGGCAGGGCAACCCGCCGCACTGTGGACAACTTGCGGTGAATGTGGACAGGCATCCGCTCCGGGATCCTCAACGGTCACGTTGACGGCACCGGCTGCCCCGCTCTCGTCTCAAGAAACAGCAGTTCAACTCCCGTTTAACTGCCTGCGAACACGTAGACGACCACCACGAATGGTTTGGCTCAGATCACGATTCACGTTCGTCGCATTCTGCTTCGCGCGTGCCGCCCCGGCGGGTTGCCCGGCATGTCCGGCGGGTGTATGCGGACGCGCGCTGGATCCGGAGAGGGCAGGAGATCAGGTCAGCCGCAGGCTGTGTTCGCCGCCGACAGGATCAAGAGGTCTCACTGCTCTGCCTTGCGGCGTTGCCGGTATGCGGTTTGCCTGCACATGTTCGAGCAGTACCGCCGCGGACGGCCCCGCGCGGGTGGGCCTGACAGGACGCCGGGTTCCGGTCGGCCGGGGATTGGGCAGGGGCACTGATCGCAGACCCACGTAGGGAAGACCAGCATGGTGGCCGGATCGGTCCACCCGTGCTTCTCGCACTGGAGCAAGTTGGGCAGGACGATCGGACCAAGAACTTTCTCCCGAATGTGCACAGGGATCGACGAAAAACCTGATGTGAATTTGTCGAACAGTTGCCCCCGGCTTGGATGACGTATTCGGGAAATCGTTTCAGATTCGATCCTGCGTACTCGTCCACTACTCATTTTGTGGAGCAAGCCGATGATTTTGTAGTTTTGCACCACGTCGTCCACCAACCCGAAACGCATGTTGATGATATTGGCCTGCCGAGTGGTCAGCGTGCTGAGAACGCCAGCCAGGGCATCAAGCAGTTCCAGCGTCACGGCATTGCGTGTCTCGTCGCGAGGGGTCAACTTCCGCCGTCGGCTCACATGTCCTCCTCGTCGTTGACGTCAGTGAGCCATTCCGGGTAACGGGTTGTGGCGCTGTGTGACCGTCTCGGGCTCGGTGGGTTGCTCTGGGTGTTGTGGGCATGAAAAACGCGGAACTCCGCTATGAAGGTGGTCCTACCACAGATCATCTTCACAAGGAGTTCCGCGCGGGATGAGTGTCGCATACGAGGCTGTGCTGGACGTGTCGGAGGACAGCGTCCTATTCCTGGCCGATCTGTTGGGTGCCGAGCGGGTGCGACGGGGCACGCGTCGGGACACTCGCGCCTTGTCGACCCGCACGCAGGCGGTGTTGGTGTTGCGGTGGTTCCTCGACGACGCCCGGATGTCGGGGTTGGCCAGGGATAACGGGATCTCCTCCTCGACGGCGTATGCCTACCGTGACGAAGGGATCGCGGTGCTCGAGGCGCTCGTGCCGTCGCTGCACGGAGCGCTGTTGGCGGCCAGGATCGCCGGGCACGCGTATGTGATCGTGGACGGCACGCTGATCCGCACTGACCGGATCTCCACGCCGGGTCCGACGGTCGGGGTGGATTTGTGGTGGTCGGGCAAGCACAAGCACCATGGCGGGAACGTGCAGGTCGTGTCCGCTCCAGACGGGTGGCCTTTGTGGACTTCCGGGGTGCGGCCGGGGCGGGAGCACGACATGAGTGCTGCCCGCGCAGACCCGGATCTGGTGGCCGGGCTGGTCGACTGGGTCGGCGACGGTGCCCTCGTCCTGGCGGATCTGGGCTACGAAGGCGAACCCGACCTTGTCAGGATCCCGGTGAAGAAGCCCGCGGGCGGGACGTCGACGGTGGACCAGCAGGCTTACAACGCGATCCACGGTGCCCTGCGTTGCCTGGGTGAACGCGCGAACTCGCTGCTCAAGACCACCTACAAGGCCTTGCGTCACTATCGCGGTTGTCCGTGGCGGCTGGGCGACATCGTCGGGGCCGCCTTGGTCCTGCTGCATCGGGAGAACCATCGGACCACATAATCGGCAACGATTGATCACATAACGCGACACACGGTCACTCGGAAAGGCTCA
>JALZNB010000024.1 GCA_030857905.1 Actinomycetota bacterium | reverse complement strand
CTGCTCGGCCGCAAGTACGGCCTGATCGGGCGCGTCACGATGTTGGGCGGCAGGATTCGCCGGGGCGCGAACGGCACCGCGGCGGTGTCAATCGAACTGGCGCCCTGACTCTTTCTCGGCCTCTTTCGAGCTGAACAACAAGAGCAGCGCGATCGGTAGCACTGTGATGCCGGTCAGCACGAGCACGACATTGCCGGCCACCGCTCCCAGCACGGTGCACGCCGCCGTGAGCACCGCCATGACCACCCAGGCCAACCGCCACTTGGACGTTGGGGCCGGGTGCGGCCACGTCCACGTGGAGTCGTTGCCGAGCAGACCGTCGGCGATCTGGTCGAGCTGCTCGCGTTCGTATGCGGTGAGTGCGGGCTGTTCACCGCGAGGGTCCCGAAACTGCATCACGGGCTCCCGTCTCTGGCACGGAGGACTGCGTTGTCCAGTGAGGGCATACCCCCGCGGACGAGCCTCCAAACGGTCCTCGGTCACCCCCGCTCGGCACCTCTCGGCCTTTCCTGATCGGCACGTGCGGCGGCGCGGACCTCTACCGTTTCGACGCCGCCGTGTCGTGAGCTCGATGGAGTAATTCATATTCGCAGTCGAGTGAATGAAATTTCTTTTCGTACCGTTGAACCCGATGCCGTCGTATCGCGTAGTGAAGTGTTATGTCCACACTCCCGCGGGTGCGCGTTGACGATTTGTCCCCTCCAGTGGTTCTCGACCGATTGTCGGCCCGTCTAGGTACAATAGCGGTCGCTCGTGAGGATCTTCTCCCAGGAGGCACCAAACAACGAGCGGTCGGCCCTTATTTGCGAGACGCCATGCGCGAAGGTGTCACGGAATTCGTTTACGCCAGTCCGGCTCCGGGATTCGCCCAGGTGGCACTCGCATATACGAGTCAACTGCTGAATGTCAAGTGCACAGTGTTCTGCGAGTTACTTGACGGCGACTTTCACGAGTTCTCGTTGCTCGCGGAGTCCTACGGTGCCACGATCCATGCTTGCGACTCGCTCGGCAGTGCCGAGGAGAGGGCCCGGACCTTTGGTCACGAGGACGACCACAGGCGCAAGTTGCCGCTCGGCTTCGGTTCCACGGACTACACCGCACACCTGCGCCAGGCGTTTACTCAGCAATGGGCCCACGTCATCGAAGATCTGGGGACAGCGCCGAAAGGGCTGTGGCTCCCGGTCGGCAGCGCGACACTGGCCACCACGTTCCGCGAAACGCTGCCGGACTCCGTCGTGATGCACTGCGTCGACGTGCGGGTACTGGAGGAAGACGACCCGCGAATCACACGACTTCGTGACATGCCCGGTGTGGTGATGTACCGGAGCGACCAGCGATTCCTGGACCCGGCGACCACGCCGCCACCCATTCCGTCGAACGCCTACTACGATGCGAAGCTCTGGCCCCTGATCGAAGAACACGCGACCCATGGCGATTTATGGTGGAACGTGGCGAGATGAGTTAAGGATTTCCCTGTCTCCACGATTCGACAGCGGTCGCGAACCCGCGTGAGTTTTCCTCACGCGGGTTCGGATCGCCATGCCTTGTCGGTGGTCTCGCCGCTACCGCACGGCGGCCAGAGCCTCGGGCAGGGTGAAGTTCTTCGCGTAAAGCGCTTTGCCGATGATCGCGCCCTCGACGCCGATATCGGCCAACGCCGCCAACTCGCGCAGATCGTCCACACTGGAGACACCACCGGAGGCGATCACCGGTGAGTCGGTGCGGGCACACACCTGGCGGAGCAGCTCGGTGTTCGGTCCCGCGAGGGTGCCGTCCTTGCTGACGTCGGTCACGACGTAGCGCGCGCAGCCATCGCGATCGAGGCGGTCGAGGATGTCCCAGAGGTCGCCGCCGTCGGTGGTCCATCCGCGGCCCGCGGTGCGGTAGACGCCGTCGATGAGGCGAACGTCGAGGCCGACCGCGATCCGTTCGCCGTACTCGGCGATGGCCTTCGCGCACCAGGTCGGGTCTTCCAGGGCGGCTGTACCCAGGTTGACCCGCGCACAGCCGGTGGCCAGCGCGGCGGCCAGGGAGGCGTCGTCGCGGATGCCACCGGACAGTTCGACCTTGACGTCGAGTTCGCCGACGACCTCGGCGATGAGGTCCCGGTTCTCGCCGCGACCGAAGGCGGCGTCGAGGTCGACGAGGTGGACCCACTCGGCGCCGTCGCGCTGCCAGGCCCGCGCGGCGTCGCGTGGGGACCCGTATCCGGTCTCGGTGCCCGCCTCACCCTGGACAAGACGCACGGCCTGGCCGTCGACGACATCGATGGCTGGCAGAAGATGAAAGCTCACACGCCAACCCTAGGCGAACGCCGGTCCAGCGGTTATGCGACACCCGATTCACCCGGCCACGACCGCGCGGCGCTTTCACCGAATGGGATTGAGAGCTGTCAGCCGGTGACGTGTGAGAGCCAGTTCCCCAACAGCTGAGCGCCCGCGTCTCCCGACTTCTCCGGGTGGAACTGGGTGGCCGAGAGCGGGCCGTTCTCCACGGCGGCCACGAAGTCCCCGCCATGCCTTGCCCACGTGACCTTCGGCGCGATCATCGGCGGCTCCGGGTGCAGTTCCCACGTCCTGGCCGCGTACGAGTGCACGAAGTAGAAGCGCGTCGCCGCGTCCATGCCCGCGAACAGCACGGACTTCTCCGGCGCCCGCACGGTGTTCCACCCCATGTGCGGCACGACATCCGCCTCCAGCCGATCCACGGTGCCCGGCCATTCGCCGCAGCCCTCGGATTCGGTGCCGTGCTCGATCCCGCGAGCGAACAGGATCTGCATCCCCACGCAGATCCCCAGGACCGGCCGCCCACCCGCGAGCCGCTTGGAGATGACGCGATGGCCTTTCACCGCGCGCAAGCCGTCCATGCAGGCCGCGAACGCCCCCACTCCCGGGACGACCAGCGCGTCGCAGTTCAGCGCGATGTCGAAGTCGTGAGTGACCTCGACTTCGGCACCGACGCGTCGCAGGGCGCGTTCGGCGGATCGCAGGTTGCCAGATCCATAGTCCAGTACGACGACTCGTGCCACGGGAGTGAGCGTAGTCGGCCGGGCTCGTGACCTAACCGTGATCCCGCCGACGGTAGATTCCTCACACGATCGGGTAAATCTCGAACGTGGACCGGAAGAAAACACGGATGCGCTGGCTGCTCGCGATGATCCTCATCGTCGCGGCAGGGGTGAACGCGTACCTGGCGGTGGCGGAAGCGGTGGTGTGGCCCGCCGTTCTCGCGCTGGTGTGGATCGGCATCGCGGCCGCGCTGATCATGCCGAACCGCACGAGCGAGGTCCCGCACGGTGAGGCTTCGCCCCCGCAGGTGGCGGCTTGACGCTCCTCGTGTCGACCGCCGTGGTTCGCGTGCGAACCAGGTGAAACCTGGGCGTCATCGTGCGATGTCGAGATAGGTCGAGGTCAGGAAATCGGTGGCGAGAACGTGGGCGCGTGTGATCGGATGCGTCACGTTATGGAACAACGTCACATGACTCGCGTGTCCAAGCAACTGTCCCTCGTGCTGCGGCACGCTCCGGAGAGCATCGGCATCACCCTCGACGCCGCGGGATGGGTCGCCGTGGACGATCTGCTCGCGGCCTTGGACCGCCACGGCTCGCAGGTGAGCCGCCTCGTGCTCGACCAGGTCGTCGCCGACAGCGACAAGCGGCGTTTCGCTTTCGACGAGACCGGGACCCGCATCCGGGCGAGCCAGGGGCACAGCGTCACCGTCGATCTGGGCCTGACACCCACCGACCCACCCCCGGTGCTCTATCACGGCACTGTGGCCGCCGCGCTGCCGTCGATCGCCGAGGACGGCCTGCGGCCGATGCACCGCCACCACGTCCACCTGTCCGCCACCCGCGACACCGCCGTCACGGTCGGGGCCCGTCGGGGGAAGCCCGTGGTCCTGGTCGTCGACGCCGCCGCGATGGCGGCGGACGGCCACATCTTCCACGTCAGCGCGAACGGCGTCTGGCTGGCGGCCGAGGTCCCACCGAGGTACTTCGACCTTCCTTGAGGTTGTGGGTAGACTCGGTCCCGTGTCCAAGCTGCCCGAGATGCTGACCATCGGCGACATCGCCGAACGCAGCGGCGTACCGCACACCGCGCTGCGCTTCTACGAGGAACGCGGCCTGATCCACTCCGAACGCACCGCGGGCAACCAGCGCCGCTACTCCCGAGCCGTCCTGCGACGCCTGGCCTTCATCCGCACCGCCCAGCGCGTCGGCCTCAGCCTCGAAGACATCCGCGACGCCCTGGAGACCCTGCCGGAACAACGCACCCCGACCAAGATCGACTGGTCCAAACTCTCGAAGGCCTGGCGCAGCGAACTGGACGCGAGAATCGACGCCCTGCACCGCCTCCGCGACAATCTGACCGACTGCATCGGCTGCGGCTGCCTGTCCCTGAAGTCCTGCAACCTCGTCAACACCGACGACCAGCTGTCGAACTTCGGCCCAGGCGCACCCCGACTGAAAGCCTCGACCGAGGGCGGTATCCCCTAAACGCCGTGAGTCGGCGGGGAAATCACACCGCTATGCCGAGACGTACCACGCGATCGCAGCACCGGCGGCCAGTACGGCCAGCACCCCCAACACCATGGCCAACCCCTTGGCCGTCTTCCACGTCGAGTACACCCCGCCCACCAGAATGCCGATCACCGCGATCAGCCCGATGATGATCAGATCCTTCGACATCACAGCACGCCCTTGGTCGACGGAATCCCGCCAACGCGGGGGTCTGGCTCGACAGCGGCCCGCAGAGCCCGTGCGAACGCCTTGTACTCCGCTTCGGTGATGTGGTGCGGGTCGCGGCCGTGGATGACCCTCAGGTGCAGCGCGATCCCGGCGTGGAAGGCGATCGTCTCGAACACGTGCCGGTTGAGCACGGTCGGGTAGTTGTTGCCGACCACGAAGCCGACCATCACCTCGGGCTCACCGGCGTGCACGCAGTAGGGGCGCCCGGAGACGTCCACGGCGGCGTGCGCGAGGGTCTCGTCCATCGGTATCCAGGCGTCGCCGAAGCGGCGGATGCCCGCCTTGTCCCCCAACGCCTGCCGCAGTGCCTGTCCGAGCACGATCGCGACGTCTTCGACCGTGTGGTGGGCGTCGATGTCGAGGTCGCCAGTCGCGGCCACGGTGAGGTTGAACGCGCCGTGCGCACCGAACGCGGTCAGCATGTGGTCGTAGAACGGGATACCGGTGTCGATGTCGGTGTCACCGGTGCCGTCGAGATCGACCTCGACTGTCACCTTCGACTCCTTGGTGACCCGCTCCACCCGGCCGATCCGATTGTTGTTCACTGCAGGATCTCCTTACTCGCGGCCAGGAACGCGTCGTTGTCGGCCGGGGTGCCCACGGTGGTCCGTAGGTGTCCGGCGATGCCGACGTCGCGGATCAGCACGCCTCGGTCCAGATAGGACAGCCACGCGGTGTGGGCGTCGTCGAATCGTCCAAAGAGGATGAAGTTGGCATCGCTGGGTACGACAATCGCACCGAGACGAGTCAGCTCCTCGGCGACCCGATCGCGTTCGGCGGCCAGCGCGTGCACGCTCGCCAACGTGCGCGACGCGTGTCGCAGTGCCGCTCGCGCGGCGGCCTGGGTCAGCGTCGACAGGTGATAAGGCAGACGCACCAACAGGAGCGCGTCCACGACAGCGGGCGCGGCGGCCAGGTAGCCGAGACGGCCACCCGCGAACGCGAACGCCTTGCTCATCGTGCGACTAACGATGACCTTGGCCGGGAACTCGTCGATCAGCGCGACCGCGCTGTCCTGAGTGGAGAATTCGGCGTACGCCTCGTCGATCACGACGATGCCCGGTGCGGCCTCGATCACCGCGCGCAGGCCAGGGAGCGGGATCGCCTGTCCGGTCGGGTTGTTGGGGCTGGTCACGAAGACCACGTGCGGGCGGCGTTCGGCGATGACCGCGACCGCCGCGTCGACGTCGAGGGAGAAGTCGGCGCGGCGCGGGGTCGAGGTCCATTCGGTGCGGGTGCCCGCCGCGATGATCGGGTGCATCGAGTACGACGGTTCGAAGCCGAGCGCGGTGCGTCCCGGACCGCCGAATGTCTGGAGGATCTGCTGGAGTACCTCGTTGGACCCGTTGGCCGCCCACAGGTTCGCCGTCGTCAGCGCCGTTCCGGTCGACGCGGAGAGGTAGGCGGCGAGGTCCGTGCGCAGCGCCACCGCGTCCCGGTCCGGGTAGCGGTGCAACGTCGCGGCGATGTCGTGGACGGCCTCGGTGATGTCGGCGACCAACTCCGGGGGCGGCGGATAGGGATTCTCGTTGGTGTTCAACGGGAACGGCACGTCGAGCTGCGGGGCACCATAGGGCGAGCGCCCGCGAAGATCCTCGCGCAGGGGCAGGTCTGCCAGTTCGACGCGCTTGCCCGGCGCGCTCATGTCCGGTCCCGGAAACGGGCCGTGACGGCCTCACCGTGCGCGGGCAGGTCTTCGGCGTTGGCCAGGGCCACGACCTTGGCCGCCACATCGCGCAAGGCGGACTCGCTGTAGTCGATGACGTGGATGCCGCGCAGGAAGGTCTGCACCGACAGGCCGGACGAGTGGCGCGCGCAGCCACCGGTGGGCAGCACGTGGTTGGACCCGGCGCAGTAGTCGCCCAGCGAGACCGGCGCCCACGGGCCGACGAAGATCGCGCCCGCGTTGCGGATCCGGGCCGCGACCGCGCTGTCCGGTGCCCAGTCCGGATGCATTCTCGTGTC
>JALZNB010000015.1 GCA_030857905.1 Actinomycetota bacterium | reverse complement strand
GGGCACCACGGCCTGCCGTGGTGCCCCGCCAGAAGATCACGCCCCGCCGAGAGAGCACACCGGCTCACTCGTTGCGCGGGAATCCCAGATTGACACCGCCGTGGCTGGGGTCGAGCCAGCGGCTGGTGACCACTTTGGTCCTGGTGAAGAAGTGGATGCCGTCGGGCCCGTAGGCGTGTGAGTCGCCGAACAGGGATTCCTTCCAGCCACCGAAGGAGTAGTAGCCGACGGGGACCGGGATGGGGACGTTGACCCCGACCATGCCCACCTCGACCTCGTTCTGGAACCGCCGCGCCGCGCCGCCGTCGTTGGTGAAGATGGCGGTGCCGTTGCCGTATCGGTTGGCGTTGACCAATTCGAGCGCGGCCGCGTACGTCGGGGCCCGGACCACCGACAGCACCGGTCCGAAGATCTCGTCGGTGTAGACCGACATCTCGGGCCGCACGTGGTCGAACAGCGTCGGGCCCAGCCAGAACCCGTCCGCCGCGCCGTCGACCGGGTGCGCGCGGCCGTCCACCGCCAGCCTCGCCCCTTCCGCGACACCGGCGTCCAGGTAACCCGCGACCTTGTCCCGGTGCTCGGCGGTCACCAGTGGCCCCATCTCGCATCCCGGGCCGGAGCCGACCCGCAGCGCGCCGATGCGCTCCGCGATTCGTCCCACCAGGTCGTCCGCGATGTCACCGACCGCGACCACCACCGAGATCGCCATGCAGCGCTCCCCCGCCGAACCGAATCCGGCCGACACGGCCGCGTCGGCGGCCAGGTCGAGGTCCGCGTCGGGCAGCACGACCATGTGGTTCTTCGCCCCGCCAAGGGCTTGGACGCGCTTGCCGTGGCGAGTGCCCGTCTCGTACACGTACCGCGCGACCGGCGTCGAACCCACGAAGGACACCGCGCGCACGTCCGGGTGTTCGAGCAGGCCGTCGACCGCGACCTTGTCCCCGTGCAGGATGTTGACCACGCCGTCGGGCAGCCCGGCCTCCGCCCAGAGTTCGGCGATGAAGTTCGCCGCGGACGGGTCCTTTTCGGACGGTTTGAGTACCACGGCGTTCCCGCACGCCACCGCGTTCGGCACGAACCACAACGGCACCATGGCGGGGAAGTTGAACGGCGAGATCACCCCGACGACGCCGACCGGTTGCCGAATCGAGTACACGTCGACGTTCCGGGAGACGTTCTCGCTGAATCCGCCCTTGAGCAGGTGCGGCACCCCGCAGGCGAACTCGACGGCCTCCATCGCCCGCTGGACCTCTCCGCGCGCGTCGTCGAGCACCTTGCCGTGCTCGGCGGACACGATCGCGGCCAGTTCGTCCTTGCGGGAGTGCAACAGTGCCCGGAACGCGAAGAGCACCGCCGACCGTCCCGCGAGCGAGGTGTTCCGCCAGCCGGGCAGCGCGGCGACGGCCGCCGCCACCGCCTCGTCCACTTCGGACCGCTCGGCGAAGTTCACGGTGTTGGCGACGGTCCCGGTATTCGGGTCGAACACGTTGCCGGTGCGCGCGGCCGTCCCCGCCCACGGCTTTCCCGAGATCCAGTGCGTGATCGTCATGCTCACAGTCCCCCGATCGCCCCGGACAGGGCGTCCAGCGCCTCGTCCACCTCGTCCGCGGTCACCGTCATGGGCGGCGCCAACCGGATCACGTTGTTGTGCAGACCGCCCTTGCCGACCAGCAGTCCGCGGTCCCGGCACCGCTCCATCACCGTCGCCGCGGTCGCCGGGGAGGGCGTCATGCCCCCTGGCTCCACCAGTTCGATCCCCACCATCAGGCCCTTGCCGCGCACATCCCCGACCGAGGGGGCGGTAATCGCCCGCAGCCCCTCGATCAGCCGCGCGCCCATGGCTTCGGCGTTGGCCTGCAGGTCGTGGTCGGCCAGGTAGTCCAGCACCGCGGACGCGCCTACCGTGGCGACCGGGTTGCCACCGAAGGTGGAGATCGAATTGGCGGTAAGACCGTCCATCACCTCGGCGCTGGCGACCAGCCCGCCGATCGCCAGGCCGTTGCCCAGCCCCTTGGCGAAGGTCATCATGTCCGGCACGACGCCGTGCGCGCCAATACCCCAGAAGTGCGATCCCGTACGGCCCCAGCCGGTCTGCACCTCGTCGGAGATCAACAGAATCCCGTACTCGGCCAGCACTTCGGCGAACGCGCCGTACAGCCCGTCCGGCGGCACGCAGAACCCGCCGACACCCTGGATCGGCTCGACGATCATGCACGCCACGTCCCCGGACGTCGTGGTCTGGATGACCTCGCGCAGATCCTCGACGCAGGCCCGGATGTAGTCCTTCTCCGAGAAGGACGCGAACGGGCTGCGGTAGGGGTAACCGCCGTGCACATAGCCGACCTTCAGCGGGGACAACGAACTCGGCGCCCAGCCGCGGTTGCCTGTCACGGCCACGGTCGCGAACGTCCGCCCGTGGTAGGAGTTGCGCATCGCCAGCACCTGATTGCTGCGCCGGTGCTGGGTGGCCAACATGAGCGCGGTCTCGTTGGCCTCGGTGCCGGAGTTGGTGAAGAACACCTTCGCGTCCGGGATGCCCGAGAGCGCCGCGATCCGCTCGGCCAGCTCCACCTGGCTGCGAATCAGGTACAGCGTCGAGGTGTGGGTGATGCCGGTGTCGAGCTGCTTGCGCACGGCGTCACCGACCTCGGCCACGTCGTAGCCGATGGCGTTGGTCAGGATTCCGGCGAAGAAGTCCAGGTAGGTCCGACCGTTGACGTCGGTCACCCGGCGGCCGTGCCCGCTGACGATCTCCAGCGGGTCGGCGTAGTAGAGGGCCAGCCAGTTCGGCAGCACGGCGCGGTGGCGGTCGATCAGATCTCGTTCGGCCATACACCGCAGTGTGCGGGTGCGATGCCGCACCCGCCATGGACAGAGTGTATCGCGATCAAGGGTTTCGACTTACACTCTGTCCGATGTACCCGACTGTCTCGGATGCCCTCGCGCTACCAGTCGTCCGGGCTGGTGGCCCCCAGGTCGTCGCGGGCGTGGCGGGCTTGGACCGGCGCGTGCGCTGGGTGCACGCCGCCGAGGTCGCCGACATCGCCGCCCTGCTCCGCGGTGGCGAGCTGGTGCTCACCACCGGCATCGCCCTGTCCGACGACCCGGACCAGCTCACCCGCTATGTCGACGAGCTGGCCCAGGCCCACGTCGCCGGTTTGGTGATCGAACTTGTTCGGCACTGGCCCGCCGCGGTGCCGCCCGCGTTGGTCGCGGCCGCCGAGCGGCACGGTTTGCCGTTGATCACCCTCGCCCGCGAGACCCGGTTCGTGGCGGTCACCGAGGCCGTGGTCGGGCTCATCCTGGACGCCCAGATGGCCGAACTGCGCGCGGCCGAGCAGATCCACGAGACGTTCACCGCGCTGACCGTGGCCGGGGCCGAACCGGCGGCGGTCCTGCGCGAGGTGACCCGGGCGTGCGGGCTGCCCGTCGTCCTGGAAACCCTGGCCCACGACGTGCTCGCCTATGACACCGCCGGGCTCGACCCCGGCGAGCTGCTGGCCGACTGGGCGCGGCGATCCCGCGCGGTCACCGTCACCGAACGCACCGGCTACCACCCGGACGCGGGGTGGCTGGTGACCGTCGTCGGGGCGCGCGGGCACCACTGGGGCCGGTTGGTGCTGCTGTGCCCACGGGAGCCGGTCCACCGGCAACGGGTGATCGCCGAGCGGGCGGCGTCGGCGTTGGCGGTCCACCGACTCGTGGCCAGGGATCGGGAAAGCCTGGAACGCCACGCCCACCGCACCCTGCTCACCGAGCTGCTGTCCGAGCCCAGCCCGGATCTCACCGCGCACAGCGTCGCCTTGGGCGTGCCGCTGGAACGTCGTGGGCTCATCGGCCTGTCCGTGCGCCCCGACAGCATGGCCACCACGCAGTCCATGGCCACCCACGAGGTGTTGCGCGATCTGGCCGAGGTGACCGCGCTGGCCGCCCGCCGGGCACGGGTGGCCGGGCTGGTCGGCATCGTCGACGACACCAGCGTGCGCGCTCTGCTGTCGCTGACCCCACAGGCGGACTCAGGCGCGGTACTGGCCAGGCTGGCCGCCGAGTTGCACCAAGCCGCCGCGGTGCCCGTGATCGTGGCCGTTGGTTCCACCGTCGCCGCTGCCGCCGACGCCCGCCGCAGCCTGGTCGAGGCGGCTCAGGTCGCC
>JALZNB010000012.1 GCA_030857905.1 Actinomycetota bacterium | reverse complement strand
CATGAACGACATCCTGATTTTATAAAAAAAACCAACGCAACTCAATCAGGCAGGACCAATACCACTGACGACAAGACGTTGTAGGCGATTGATGAAGTGATCGGTGCACCGCTGGCCTGTTTCCAGTGCCGAAGGCCGGTTGTCGGATCGGTGTCGGATGACTTCTGTTCCGAGGACTGTGAAACCGGGTGGCTGGCCGCCAGGTGCGAGCCATCTCCGGTCGACAACGGTCAGGGACCTGACCCCACGGTGCCCGAGGTGATGCCGGATCGCCCGCTGGCCACGTTCCTGGGTGATCCGCCTGCCGGTGCCGTGGTCAGGAACGGTGATGGCGTGCTCGATGACGTAGCCGCGTTCGTGGCCCGGTTCAACGTCTTCCCACACGAGCACTGTGTGCCTGTCCTGGCGCTCTGGCACGCCCACACCCACGCCGTGTCCCACTTCTACGTCACCCCGCGGTTGATCCTCGACTCGGCCGAACCCGGCAGCGGCAAGACGCGAGTGTTGGAAGTGGCCGCCCTGCTCTGTGCCGCACCTGAAATGACCATCTCCGCGACCTCGGCAGCCCTGTTCCGCATGGTGTCCGCCGGGCCGATCTCGATCCTGTTCGACGAGGTCGACGCCGTGTTCAACCCGAAGACCGGGGGCAGCTCCGAGGACCTGCGCGGGCTGCTCAACGCCGGATACAAGAACGGTGCCACCGTCGCCCGCTGCGTCGGCGACGCCAAGGCCATGAAGGTCCAACGGTTCCCCGTGTTCGCCCCGGCCGCACTCGCTGGAATCGCCGGAGGAATGCCCGCCACCATCACCACTCGCGCCATCACCATCCACATGCGCAAGCGCCGCCACAACGAACACGTCGACCAGTTCCGCCAGAAGATCGTGGAACGCGAAGCCGCCCCACTGCGGGACGCGCTTGCCGCCTGGGTCGGTTCCGTCGCCGAACAGGTCGGCGAGGCCGCCCCTGTCCTGCCGGACGGGGTGACCGACCGGTCCGCCGAGATCTGGGAACCACTGCTGGCCATCGCCGACGCGGCAGGCGGGCACTGGCCCAACACCGCCCGCGCCGCCTGCGAGCACTTCGTGCTCCACACCGCCCAGGAAGACACCTCACCAGGAGTCACCCTCCTGGCAGACCTCCGCGCCATCTTCACCCGCCACAACACCGACCGCCTACCCACCAAAGCACTACTCGCCGACCTCACCGCCATCGAGGAATCCCCCTGGGGCGAATTCGAGGGCAAACCCCTTGACAGCCGACGCATGGCCCGAGAACTCGCCCGATTCAGCATCCGACCAACCGCATTCAAAAACGACGAAGGAACCGTCAAAGGCTACGTCACCTACCCCACCAAAGAACAAGTCGGACTCACCGACGCATGGGACCGATACCTCAAACCACTCACCACAGAAGACGGGGGAGCGTGACATGGCCGCACTAAAACGGCTAACCGTAGACGAGGTCTGTAAAGACCTTGGCATCTCACGATCCACCTTCTACGAATGGCGCGCCAAAGGAAAAGCTCCCCGTATTCTCCGACTTCCCAACGGAAAACTTCGAATCCGTCAAGCCGACTACGACACATGGCTCAACGCACTTGAGGTGGCCGCCTGATGAATGCTACTACATATGACGTCAAGATCTGGTCGATCCGTGTTTACCGAGGTGCAAGTGGCGCTACATACACGGTGCGCTGGAAGGTTGACAGCGTGGTATGGCCGAAGACTTTCAGCCATAGGGCGCAAGCGGATTCTTTCCGGTCGGACCTAATCTCAGCTGCTCGGAAAGGTGAAGCGTTTCGCACGTCCGATGGAATGCCCGTCTCGATCGCTCGGTATGACGACCAACTGACCTGGTTTGACTTCGCATGTCAGTACGTCGATCTCAAGTGGAAAGGCGCGGCTGCAACATATCGGCGCGGAATTGCTGAGGCTATGGTGACAGTGACGATGGCCATGCTTACCGATGGTCGCGGCAAGCCGGAAGACAAGGCAATTCGGTCAGTTCTATTTCGCTGGGCATTCAACACTCAACGCCGCAAGGACGAGAACGAGAAGTCGGAAGCTGATTCCCGTGTCCTCATGTGGGTTTCGGCAAATACTCGCAATGTTCATACTCTCGGCGACAAGCGCATTCTCCGTCCTGTAATGGACGCCATAGCTAGTAAGCTTGATGGGTCGCCCGCTGCTGCGACAGTGGTCAATCGTAAACGTGCAGTGCTTTACAACGCTCTCGACTACGCCGTCGAACTCGAACAACTTGAGGCTAACCCGATCCCGAAACTGAAATGGACCGCCCCGAAAGCTAGTCGCGCCCTGGATGGTCGGACCGTGGTGAACCCGATCCAGGCGCGCACCATGTTAAATGCGATTCGGGAGACAAAGCGTAGTGGGGCACGGCTCTTTGCGTGTTTCGCATGTTCCTACTTCGCGGCGTTGCGACCAGAGGAAGCCATCAACGTTCGGATATCGGATTTTCGGCTTGCCGACCCCGCACGGCCCGGCGATCTGGGGGAGTTCTCGCTACGGCGTTCAGCGCCGCACGCCGGCAAGGCTTGGACTAATTCGGGCAAGGACCGCGACGACCGCGGGCTCAAGCATCGCGCTCATGGAGAGGAGCGACCGGTGCCCATATCCCCCGAGCTAAACGCAATCCTGCACGCGCACCTCGATGAGTTTGGAACCGACGACGACGGTCGCCTGTTCGTCGGCGACAGAGGCGGAGATGTGCCGGTGATCACTTACAACCGAGTGTGGCACAAGGCCCGCGCCTCGACGTTCACCGAGGAAGTACGGAAGACGCCGCTGGCAGCCACGCCGTACACCCTGCGCCACGCTGCGGTGTCGACCTGGTTGGCCGGGGGAGTGGACCCAGCCCAGGTTGCCAAATGGGCTGGTCACTCGCTTGAGGTGCTCTTGCAGGTCTACGCCAAGTCGTTGCACGGCAGAGAGACCGCAGCGCGTCAACTCATGGGCGAGTCGTACCGCTAACCCGACGGCGCTTCGCCACGCATTCGCCACGAATGCCCGTACATGGCCCGATCTGGCCGGACGTAGCCGGACACCAATAGATCAGCCCCTCACCGCGTTTCCGCTGGTGAGGGGCTGATTCACCCGGTGAAAGGTGGTGCCCCCGGCAGGATTCGAACCTGCGACGCACGGTTTAGGAAACCGATGCTCTATCCCCTGAGCTACGAGGGCGCTCGGTCCCAGGATACCCAAGGCCAAGGTGCACCCGGCTCCCCGGGGGTGGTCCACTAGGGGGTATTCCGGATGCCGGTCCGGTTGACGGCCGGGCACCATACGACGGGCGGCCGGGTGTGCCGTGTGGACTGGAGGGGAGGCGGCGGCGTGGCTGGAGGGCGGTTGGAGATCGATGGGGTCTCCAAGAAGTATGGCGATGTGGTGGCGTTGCGGGAGATGACGTTCGACGTCAACGCTGGGGAGTTGTTCGGTTTCGTCGGGAGCAACGGGGCTGGGAAGACGACGACGATGCGGATCGCGTTGGGGGTGTTGGCCGCGGATGCCGGGGTGGTGCGGTGGGGTGGGGAGCCGATCACGTTGGAGACGCGGCGGCATATCGGTTATATGCCTGAGGAGCGTGGGCTGTACCCCAAGATGAAGGTGGGGGAGCAGCTGGTTTACCTCGCTCGGTTGCATGGTCTGTCCTCTGTGGAGGCGAAGCGTTCGGTCGCCGAGTGGACGGAGCGGCTGGGGGTCGCGGGCCGGCAGGGTGACGAGGTGCAGTCGTTGAGTCTCGGGAATCAGCAGCGGGTGCAGTTGGCGGCGGCGCTCGTGCACAATCCGGGGATTCTTGTGTTGGATGAGCCGTTTTCCGGGTTGGACCCGGTGGCGGTGGATGTCATGAGCACTGTGCTGAGGGACAAGGCCCAGCAGGGCGTTCCGGTGATTTTCTCCAGTCACCAGCTCGATCTGGTCGAGCGGTTGTGTGACCGGGTCGGCATTGTCCGTAATGGACAGATGGTTGCCTGTGACACCGTGGACGCGTTGCGCGCCGGCGGTTCGCTGCACCTTGTTGTCGACGCGCCGAACGCGCCGCGGGGGTGGGCGGACGGGTTGGCCGGGGTGCGGGTCACGCGGCACGAGGGGTCGCAGACCATTCTCGAACTCGGTGACGACGCCGATGATCAGGCTGTCTTGCGGGCCGCCCTGGCCACCGGGCCGGTGACCGAGTTCAGCAGGCGGCGGCAGTCGTTGACCGAGTTGTTCCGCAATGTCGTGGCTGAGGGGGTGGCGGCATGAGTGGGCTCTCTGATGTCCGGAAGGGCCAGTGGGGGGCTGTCGGTCTTGTCGCGGGACGCGAGGTCAAGACTCGGTTGGCGTCCAAGGCGTTCATCCTCACCACGGTGGCGACACTGGTCCTGCTGGTGGGGTTCGCCATCGTCATGAAGCTCGTCTCCGGCGGCTCCGATGCCACTGTCGGGGTCACCGGCAGCGGTACAGCGCTGGAGGCGCCACTCAAGAGCACTGCCGCCAGCATCGGCGAGTCGATCGACACCAAGGTCGTGTCGGATGAAGCCGCCGGGAGGGCCCAGGTTGACGACGAGACGCTCGACGCGCTTGTGCTGCAGGAGGGGGCCAAGATCGTTGTCATCGTCAAGAAGGACATCGACGGCTCGCTGCGCGACACCATGAACGTGCTGGCCGGGCAGCTCGTGCTCAACCAGGAGATCGTCAACCTCGGTGGTGATCCCGCGTCGGTGAGCCAGTCCGTAGCCGGCGCCACGGTGGACGTGCGCCCGCTGGAGCCGCCGTTCGACTACAACGGCCAGCAGCTCGTCATCGGCATGATCGCGGGCATCCTGATCTACATGTCGCTGCTGATCAACGGGCAGTCGGTGGCGCAGGGTGTTGTCGAGGAGAAGTCGAGCCGCGTTGTCGAGTTGCTATTGGCGACGATCCGGCCGTGGCAGCTCATGGCGGGCAAGGTCCTGGGCATCGGCGCTGTCGGGTTGATCCAGATGTTGATCATCGGCGGTGTCGGGATCGCGGCGGGCTTGGCGACCGGGGGACTGACCATCTCGGTGGCGGCGGCCATCAGCACTGTCGTCTGGCTGGTCGTCTGGTTCGTGCTCGGCTTCTTCGCCTATTCGCTGGTGTTCGCCGCGTTGGGGGCGCTGGTGTCGCGCCAGGAGGACGTGGGTGGGGTGATCACGCCACCGTTGATGTTCGTCGTCCTCGGATACGTGCTCGGCATCTCGATCCTGCCTTCCGATCCTGGCAACAAGTTGGTCGAGGTCCTGTCGATCATCCCGTTGTTCGCGCCGACGCTGATGCCCATGCGACTGGCCATGGGTGGCGTGCCCGCGTGGCAGGCCGGACTCGCCGTGGTGCTGGTGGTCATGCTGATTCCGGCGCTGGTCTGGCTTTCCGGCCGGATCTACCGCAACGCGGTGATGCGCAGTGGTGCGAAGGTCAGGCTGCGCGACGCTCTCCGCGCCGCGTAAGGAAAGCAGGGGGGCC
>JALZNB010000252.1 GCA_030857905.1 Actinomycetota bacterium | reverse complement strand
GACGAGGTTGCCCGGGTGCGGTGGGAGTCGACAACCCGGAAGATCTACTTCGACGAACTGCCGCGCATCACTCGGGCGCACCGGGAGTTCAGTGAGACGGTACGCCGTGGTCGATGAGGTCCGCGTGGTTGCGACTGTTGCGCGCGATCGCCGACGACCTGGCTGTGTTGCGCGCAGAGTCGGGGGCTGACGAGCGTCGCCGCAGCGACCCGTTGTGGCTGCGCGGCATCAAGTACGCCTTCGTCACGGCGATTGAGGCGGTCGTCGATGTCGCGCAGCACGTCTGCTCGACCCAGGGTTGGGGCCCTCCCCGCGACAACGGGGACGCCGTACGGCTGCTTGGCGCGCATGGGGCCATCTCTGCTGAGGTGGCGTTCTCGATACGCCAGGCGGTGGGGTTCCGCAACGTACTCGTCCACGAGTACGTCGAGGTCGACGACACCGTCGTGGTCGCCCGGATCGAGGACCTCGCCGACATTGATGCCTTCATCCGAGAGATGGCCGCGTTTGTTGAGTCCGTCTGAGTCCTGAATCTGGTCGCCTTTACGGGGCGTACCGACCCTTCACGCGGCGCGCACGCCTCGCAAACGGTCGGCAAGCCACGTTTACGTGGCGCGCGGCGGGACGGACGGGGGGCGGCGGGGCAGAGGACAAATGGCGGGCGGGGTCAGGCCGCCAACGCCTGCTCGATGTCGCTGGTGAGCTTCTCGGGCTTGGTGGACGAACCCCAACGCGCACGGACGGCACCGTCCCGGCCCACCAGGAACTTGGTGAAGTTCCACTTGATCTTGTCGCCAAGCAAGCCGGACTGCTCGGCGCGCAGCCACCTGTGCAGCGGGTGCGCACCGTCGCCGTTGACCTCCACCTTGGCGAACATCGGGAACGACACCGAGAATGTGGTCGAGCAGAACTGCTGGATGTCGGCCTCCGACCCCGGCTCCTGATTGCCGAACTGGTCGCAGGGGAAACCGAGCAGGGTAAGGCCCTGTTCGGCGTAGGTTTGATGCAGTTGCTCTAGGCCCTCGTACTGCGGAGTGAACCCGCACTGCGACGCAACGTTCACCACGAGCAACACCTGGCCGGCAAAGTCCGAAAGGGCGACCTCGCGGCCGTCGATCGATGTCGCAGTGAAGTCGAACGCTGTCAATGACGGTGTGGGCACGGGTTCTCCGATCATGGGGTGAACGCGACTCCGCTAGACACGGCTGGCTGCTCCGGCGGATCCACCCCATCCTCGGCTAGCGCCTCAGCGACCGTCTCGGCGCGTAGCGGCAGCGATACCGACACGGTGGCGCCGCGATCCACCTCAGACTCCAGGTCCACCCTGCCGCCGTGGTTCTCGACGATCATACGCACAATCACCAGACCGAGCCCGGTGCCGGGGATGTTGGCCGTGGTGGCGTTCGACGCCCGGAAAAAGCGGGTGAAGATCGTCGATTGGTCCTCGGCTGGGATGCCGATGCCGGTGTCGCGGATGTCAAGCAGGGCGCGGGTTTTGGGGTACCGACGGTTCCCGGGTCTGGCCCGAGGCTCAAGTGCACATCTCCGCCGCCGGGTGTGAACTTGATGGCGGTGACAACGCCAAGGGCAATCCCGTCCACGGTGATCATCATCATCAGCGTCGCCTTAGCCCCTGTTGCCTCAAGCCATCGCTGGCCTGCGTCGGTGTCGTAGAAGGGTGTCGTTGACCACCAGCGACTCACGGCTGTCCCGCAGCTGTTGCATGCCGGTGACCGAGCCGACGACCAGCCGCCGAGCGCGATTCTGACAACGGCTCGACCCCTGGTGCACTCCACAACGCCTGCGCAGGGGTAATCTCGCCGTCTTCGACCAGACGCACATACACATGGTCGGCGTCGAGCACGGTCCCGAGCTCCTGAGTGGCCCGGATGGCCACCTCGTCGGGGTCCAACGCCTCGCGGACCTCGCGCTGGTAGGCGATCAGACGTTGATGTGCCTGCAGCTCTTGCGCCTCCACTGCGCGAAGCCGAGAACCCTCGTCGGCCAGCAGATTGACCGCGGTGGCGATCTGGGCCACTTCCAACGGGCCCTCGATGCTCGCCGGTCGTGGTCACCGTCGGTCAGCCGGTCCAAGGTGTCGCGAACCCCCGACAGCGGCCCCCGGATGCCGCGGCTGACGCACACGCTGGCAGCGAACCCGACACCCCCCGCCAAGACGGTAAGCAGACCGGTGGCGAGCATCAGCAGACGACCAACGCTCTCGGCCTCGGCACGTGCGGCCTCGATCCGGTCCTCGAGCAGCCCCTGCACCTGCCGATTGCTGTTCCGTAATCTCGCGAAACAACTGGCGGCCCTCGATGTAGAGCTTGCGGTCAAACGTTCCCGCTGGGAGCTCGAGCTTGGCGGCCGCGTACTGCCGCAGCCACGCGTCGATCGCTCGCTCCTGGTTGGCCACGAGGCGCTGGCCAGCAGCGTCGTCACCCACCGACTCCGACAGTTGCGGCAGCGTTCGTTCGACCCTGTCAACGGCGTGCTCGTACGGCAGCAACGCCCGCTCATTGGCGACCAGGGTGTAGCCATGCAGAAGCGGCCTGAGCATTGGTC
>JALZNB010000005.1 GCA_030857905.1 Actinomycetota bacterium | reverse complement strand
CGAGGTCGCGCTCGTCGAGGCCGAGGCCGGAGCGTTGATGGAACGGTACGGCTACGAGTCTGCCGGCGCTCGCGTGTCGGGACAGCGACCTGCCCACAAGGCGAAGCGGGCAAAGCGTGCCGAGACCCCATCGCAGAGCTATCCCTATCCCGTGGCCGCCCGCCTCACCACGGCGCAGCGGCGCCGCCACGCGCTGGAGCGGGTCGTCGGCCGGATGTGACGGGATGTCGTATCCCCCGGCCCGCCTCCTCCGAACAGCCGAGTGGCTGGGATCAGCACTGTCGAGTGCCGGACCGGGCTCGCGGTTCGCTGACCAGAGGAACGGGCAGCTCGACTTCCTCGCCGAGGAACACTCGGCGCACCACGCGTTCGGAGGCGAAGCCGTCGTCGTACTCGCAGAACCGGCGCCGGAACCGGTCCAGGCGCGCCATCGCCTCGTCACTGGCGTATTCCTTGGACTCCAACAGGTCGAGCAGCTCCTCCTCGGTGGTGGCCACTACACCCGGTGGTTCGGCGAACAGGTCGAAGTACACGCCTCGAACCCGCCGGTAGATCTCCCAGTCGTGGGCGTAGATGACGACGGGCCGACCGAGGTTGGCGTAATCGAACATGATCGGCGAGTAGTCAGTCACCAAAAGGTCAGAGGCCAGGCATAACCGCTCGATCTCAGGATGCCCGGACACGTTGATCACGGCCGCGTGCGTTCCTATCCCCCTCAGCGCCTTCCGCCGCCGAGACGAATAGTGGGCGCGCACCAGGAACACGAAGCGATCGCCCAGCGCCTCGCTCAGCCGGATGAGGTTGAGATGGAGCTGGGAGCCACGCTGGTACTCACGACGGGTCGAGACATACAGGACGACGGTCTTGTCAGGATCGATCCCCAGCTCCTGGCGGACCGCCGCCCCGTACGCCTCGTCGAAAGCGTGGAAGATGTCGTTGCGTGGATACCCGTACTCCAGCGTGGTGTAGTGAGCGGGATAGGCGCGCCCCCAGATCTCGGACGAGAAGCGGTTCGACGAGAGGGCGTAGTCCCATCGATCGGCTCCGCGCATCAGCTTGGCGAAGTTTATCCGGCGGGCGGCAACCGGGTGGTTCTGCAAGTCCAGCCCCACGGATCCGAACGGTGTCCCGTGGTGCGTGTGGAGGTGGACCGTGCCAGGTCGCTTCACCACATGGGCGGGGAAGTCGACGTTGTTGACGAGGTACTTGGCCTGCGCTACCACGCGGTGATACGCCAGCGAACCAGCCATCACGTGCGGCAGTCCCTCGGGCAACCGCTTGCGCAGCGACGGGTTGACCACCCAGACAGCACGGATGTCAGGGGCCAGCTCGCCGAGCTTCTCATAGATGGCGCGAGGGTTGCAGGCGTAGGCCCGGTAGCGATGAGCTGCGAAGACGGCCAAGTGCTCATCGATCGGCAGAGACTGCAACCTGCGGATAGCCAAGCGACGCGCCCTGTGCCGCCAGCGAGCGGCCGCCACCCGCCCGCGCCTCCTCCACCTCACGCGACGACGGCGAAGTGCGCGGCGGAGCTCGATCGCCACCTTCTCGATCGCCACCTTCTTGACGCGTTCGAGCCTCTGGAAGGCACCGTAGGCGTTGCGCTGCAACAGGCGGCGCTTGATACCGTCCGCGTTCATCGGGGCTACGTGGCCCGGAGGGCGGTACCGGACGTAGTGGCGGGAAGCCAGCCGGAAGAACTGCCGGTGCAGTTCGGGCGGGATGCGCCTGGGACCCTTGCCCAAGACGATCAGGTAGTGGCGCACCATGCGCTCGAACATCGCCGACCGCAGGTCGGCGAGTTCGGGCCGCTCGTCCATGAACGCAAATACCCGCTCGTACTGCGCGAGGACGTCGAGGTGCTTGGCGCTGCTGGTCCCCAGGATGTTGCCGTGGCGCCGCTGCCGGTAGAAGTAACAGATTTCATCCAGCAGTGTGATGCGCTCGGCGGCAAGCAGCGCCGGCAAGGTCCACGGGATGTCCTCGTAGTAGCCAGCGGGAAAGCGCAGGCCGAGCTGGTCGATGAATGCCCGTCGGTACAGCTTGTTCCAGGCGACCGTCAAGAGGCTCAGCAGCTCCGGATGCTCCCTCACGGTGAAGACGTCCTGACCCGCAGCGGCGAACAACTCGTGGCGAACGTTGCTCTTCCTGATCCGAACCCTGCCCCGGGCGGAGGTCCTCGCGTAGTCGTAGATCAGCACGTCAGGGTTGGTGGCACGCGCTCGCTGGAGGATTGCCTGCAGCGCGTCTGCCTCCAGCCAGTCGTCGCTGTCCACGAACATGACGTAGTCGCCGCCCGCAGCCTGTAGACCGACGTTGCGCGCGTTGCCCAGGCCCCTGTTGTCCTCGAGTTTGATGACGCTGACCCGCTCGTCGCGCCGGCCCAAGTCGTCGACGATGACTGTCGACCCGTCGGTGGACGCGTCGTCGACGACGATCAGCTCGAAGTCGGTGAACGCCTGGCCAAGGATCGACTCGAAGCACTGGTCGGCGTATGGCGCCACGTTGTAGACGGGCACGACAATGCTCAGTTCCGGCATGTTGGAAGAGTCCAGTGTCTAAGACCTGGGACCCGAGGTCACCAAGCGCACGTTCGTCGGATGTGTCTGGAGGCGGCGGCGAGCAGGCTAGCAGGCCGTATCCGGACCGAGGGTAACGGTCTGCCCTCTTGGGGTGCTGCCGTAGCATCACCCGCATGCCCGAGATCATGCCCGCGCACGACCGTGACGTCGCGGTGCGGCGCGCCGTGGCGGTGCTCGGCGAAGGCAACCTCGTGGTC
>JALZNB010000625.1 GCA_030857905.1 Actinomycetota bacterium | reverse complement strand
ATGTTGGCCGGGGGCGCCAAGCGGGTCGAGCACACGGCGTTGGTGGGGCTGGTGTCGCGCGGGATCGTCCGAGTCAGTCGGTCGGGGGACGTCCGCCGACGCACAGTGCGACTCTGCCCGCCGACGAGGTGCAGCACTGGGTTCTCGGACTCATCGGCGGCTCGCATCGGTTGTCGTCGCGGTCGACGCTGGGGTTCGCGCGGACTGACTTGTCTCGACGGATGGTCGATGGGCTCGTGCGGCGTGGTTATCTCACCTCGCCGGATCGCGCGGTCAAATACCGCAGGGCGCATTGGTTGGTCGGTGTCGTCTTCGCCATCGGTGTCGTGCGCGTGATCAACGGCGCCGCGCTCGACCGTCCGATCGGTTTTCTTCTGTTATCCCTGGTCGTGACGGCCCCGCTGTGGATTCTGGCCGCGACAGTGTTGGGCAACGTGACGGCCAAACCGACAACGCGGGCACGGGCCATTCTCGTTCAGGCCCGTTCACGCACGCCCAAAGTCGCCATGGGGGCAGCGGTACTGGCACCCGTCGCGCTCTACGGGGTGACCGCCTACGCCGACGACGAACTCGGCGCGATCTTGGCCCAGAACACCCAAAGTCACCAGTCGTCGTCGGGTGGCGGTGGTAGTGGCTGTGGTTCAAGCAGCAGTTGCAGCAGTAGCAGTAGCAGCTGTAGTTCGAGCAGCAGCAGTTGCGGGGGAGGTGGCAGTAGTTGTGGTGGTTGAACGATCGTGTTCCGGCAGATGGCGATGTGCCTGTTCACAGTGATGCCGTTCGGAGCCCGCCGCACCTCGTTCCTGTGCCGCTGCCCTCGACCGTAACGGCCCCTGGGCCGGTGGCCCTCCTGAGCTTCGCCAAAAGCTTCGGCGACACGACCGCGGGTGTCGGCACGCTGATCGCGCTGGGTCGCGAGTATCGGTTAACGTCGAGCCGTGTTCGCTCAACTCGCGGTTCCGGTCATCGTCGCGCCCATGGCAGGTGGCCCGAGCACGCCGCGACTTGTCGCGGGCGCGATCGACGCTGGGGCGTCCGGGTTTCTGGCGGCCGGGTATCTGACAGCGGAGGCGCTCGCGCGGCAGATCGCCGACACTCGTGCGTTGACCACGGGAGCGTTCGGCGTCAACCTGTTCGTCCCCGGCCCGAAGTCCACCGACGATCTTGAGCTCTACCGCGAACGGGTGCGGAAAGAAGCGGCCCGCGTGGGCACTGAGCCTGGCCAACCCGATTGGGACGACGATCACTACGCCGCCAAGGTCGACGTGGTTGTCGCGGCGAAGGTGCCTGCCGTGTCCTTCACTTTCGGCGTTCCCAGGACGGAAGACGTCGAACGCCTGCACGCCTGTGGTGCCGAGGTGATTGTCACCGTCACCAGTCCAGAAGAGGCAAGACTCGCCGCCGCCGCGGGAGCCGACGCGTTGTGTGTGCAGGGAGCGGCCGCCGGAGCACACCGAGGAACGTTCACCAACGATCCCATCGGTGCGTCGCTCTACGACCTGCTTCCCGCGCTGCGCCTCATCGCGGCCGCCACCGGGCTGCCTCTCATCGCCACCGGTGGCCTCATCCACGGCGCGGATGTCGCCGCCGTCATCGCTGCGGGCGCGATCGCCGCCCAGCTCGGGACGGCGTTCTTGCGGTGCCCTGAAGCGGGTACCAACGAGACCTACCGTGCCGCGCTCGCCGCCGCCGACCGGGAGACGGTGCTGACCAGGGCATTTAGCGGGCGTCCCGCTCGTGGGCTGGTCAACCGGTTCATCGTCGACAACACCGACGCGCCTGCTGCCTATCCCCAGGTGCACAACATGACCAAGCCCATGAGGGCCGCCGCCGTGCGCGCGGGTGACCCCGAGCTGGTGTCGTTGTGGGCTGGGCAGGGGTATCCGCTGGCGACCGAGGCTCCGGTCGCCGAGGTGATCGCCAACCTCGACAGGCAGGCGCGCGCGGCCGCGAAATCGCTGCGTGCCCGTCTGGGGTAATTCGGCAGTACGCTTGTTTCCTGGTTGTAGTCTGAGTGTTTCCACTCTCCATAGTGGACTCCTGTGCGGTTGTCCACGGGAGTCCTCCGGCCGCGGCAGGTCCCAGTTAACCTACTTGCTAGTAGAAACGGGAGGCGCGCATGATCGGCTTGCCACGTCTCGACACCATCCAGTCCGCGGCCGCCAACCTCGCGCACCGCGTGCGGTCCGGGTCGTTCGCCGACCTCCGGCCGATGCCGCGCATCCGTATCGATCAGGGGCTGGCCCGAGAGGTCTACGAGTACGCGCCGCGAGGCGAGGCCGTCGGCGACCCTGTCCTGTTGGTGCTGCCGCTCGGCGTGCCGAGTTCGTGTTTCGACCTGCGCCGGGGTTGCAGCATGGTCGAACACCTGGTGTCCCAGGGCAGGCCGACCTACCTGGTCGAGTACGGCGAGATCGGTTTCGCCGAGCGCGATCTCGGCCTCGATCACTTCGTCACCGACGTCCTGCCCGCCGCCGTCGGCGCCGTGCACGAGCGGTCTGGTGGTCGGCCGGTGCACGTGGTCGGCTGGTGTCTCGGTGGCATCCTGTCCGTGCTGACCGCCGCCCGGATGGGTGCGTGGCCGATCGCGTCGCTGACCGTGATCGCGAGTCCGTTCGACTTCACCAGGATTCCGCTGATCGTGCCGTTGCGCCCGCTGGTCACCGTGGCCGGCGGGCGTGCGCTCGCCAAGCTGTACAAGACCTTCGGCACGGTCCCGGCCGCGCTGGTGCGGCTCGCCTTCCAGGTCAGCGCGCTCGACAAGCTACTGACCAAGCCGTTCTCCGTCGCCCGCAATCTCGCCGACCGCGACTATCTTGCCCAGATCGAGGCGGTCGACCGGTTCACCGCGAACATGGTCGCGTACCCCGGACGCGCGCTGGCCCACATCTATCACCGGTTTCTCCGAGCGAACGCGCTCGTCACCGGTCAGGTCCATCTGGCGGGTGAGCGCATCGATCTCGCCGCAGTGAAGCCTCCGACCCTGGTCATCGCGGGTCGGGGAGACACGATCGCACCCCCGAAAGCCGTCCGGGCGTTGACCGGTCTGCTCCCGGAGGCCGCGGAGGTGCGGTTCACCACCGTCGAGGGCGGTCACCTGGGCGCGCTGACCGGACGCGGTGCCCGGCGGGGGACCTGGCCGGTCATCGACCGGTTCCTCGCCGAGCACGACACCGTCAGCGGGTGAAGACGATCTTTCCCGCGGTGTCGCCCGCGAGCATCCGCGCGAACCCCTCGGCCGCCTGGGCCATCGGCAGTTCGGTGCCGATCTTGGGCTTGATCCCGGCGGTGGCGCAGAACCGCAGCAGGTCGGCGAGTTCGTCGCGGGTGCCCATGGTCGAGCCGATGACCCGCAATTGCAGGAAGAACAGCCGCTGGAGGTCGGCGCTCGGATCGGGGCCGCTGGTCGACCCGGACACCACGATCACCCCGCCCGGTTTGAGCGACTTCATCGAGTGCGACCAGGTGGCCTTGCCGACGGTCTCGAACACGCCGTCCACCCGTTCGGGCAGCCGCGCGCCGGACTCGAACGTCCCGTGCGCGCCCAGCGAGTCGGCCAGCGCCCGCTTCTCCTCGGTGCGGCCCGTGACCCACACCCGCAGGCCCGCCGCCCGACCCAACTCGATCAGGGCCGTCGACACGCCCCCGGACGCGCCTTGGACCAGCATCGTCTGTCCCGGCCGCAGCCCTGACTTCACGAACAGCATCCGATAAGCCGTCAGCCACGCGGTGCCCATGCAGGCCGCTTCGGCGAACGACAGCCCGGCGGGCTTGGGCAGCGCGTTGCGGGCGGGTACGACCACGGTGTCGGCGAAGCTGCCCTGGTGTTTCTCGGTCAGCAGGGTCCGCTTCGGGTCGAGTGTCTCGTCGCCGCTCCAGGTCGGGTCGCCGATCACCGAGTGGAGCACGACCTCGGTGCCGTCGGGCAACACGCCCGCGCCGTCGCAGCCGAGGATCATCGGGAACCGCTCCGCCTTGATCCCGACGCCGCGCAGCGTCCACAGGTCGTGCATGTTGAGGCTGGCGGCCTTCACCGTCACGGTGACCCACCCGTCCGGCGCCTCGGGCTCCGGCCGTTCGCCCACGGTGAGTGCGGCGAGAGGGTCTTCCGGGTTCGGCTCTGCTGCGTATACGGCGAACATGGCTGCAACATAACCAGGCGCGGCGCCCGTCGCCCCACGGAAGTGGTCTAGGTCTACTCTCGGGTTGTGCTGCAGGATTTCTCCGACTGGTGGAACGATGTCGAGCTGTGGGTGGCCCAGCTCGGGTTCCCTCTGCAGTTCACCGTGGTCATGGCCGTCCTGTTGCCCGCGTGCGTCGTCGTGGCCTGGCTGATCGACCGCGTGGTCGACTACGCCTCCGCGCGCTTCGGCCCCTCCCGTGACGAGCGTCCGTTGGGCTCGCGTGCGAGTTCCTCCGTGGATTCGTAGGCTGCGCTGGTGGGTTCCCGCAAA
The DNA here is from genome assembly GCA_030857905.1 of Actinomycetota bacterium. GTDB lineage: Bacteria > Actinomycetota > Actinomycetes > Mycobacteriales > Pseudonocardiaceae > Actinokineospora. The sequence goes on along the minus strand of JALZNB010000625.1, from coordinate 1,647 downwards.
CGCATCACTGTCGCCCTTGTCGGGCTGGTCGTCCTTGTCCTGGCCGGATGGCTGATTCGTGACATCGGTACCGATGACGCCACCGTGCCGTCATCGCCCGGTACCAGTTCCGGCGCTGTCCCGGGTGCGGACGCGGGCCTCGACGTCCGTCCGTTGTCCGAACTGCCGGGACAGGCGAGGGAGACGTGGAGCCTGATCGAGAAGGGCGGCCCGTACCCGTACCCCCGCAACGACGGGACGTCTTTCCAGAATCGGGAGAAGCTGTTGCCCGCACAGAAGTCCGGCTACTACCGGGAGTACACCGTGCCCACCCCTGGCAGCTCCGACCGTGGCGCGCGCCGCCTGGTCACCGGCGCCGAGAAGGAACTGTTCTACACCGGGGACCACTACGCGTCCTTCGTGGTGGTGGACCCCACCCGATGACCGAGTATGTGGTGGACGGGTCCGGCATCCGCAGCAAACGGGCGATGTATGCCGCGTTGGCAGGTGCCTTGTCCTTCCCGGACTGGTTCGGGCACAACTTGGACGGCCTCTACGACTGTCTCACTGACTTGTCGTGGCTGCCCAAGGGCGCGCACACCGTGATCTGGTCGCATCCCGAGGTCCTCGCCGCCGCGGACCCGGCGGGCTACCGGGCGATCCGGGAGGTGCTCGACGACGCCGCGGACGGCGCGACCGACCCGGACCGCACCCTCACCGTGGTGTTCGGCGACGGGTGATTCGGGTCCTACTCGGGCACCCAGTTCGGCTTGCGCTTCTGGGCGAAGGCGGCGATGCCCTCTTGTCCCTCCGCGCTCGCGAAGAAGCCCGCTGACAGTTCGAGCATCTCGGCGAAGTCGCTCGACATGTCCGTGGCCCGCTCGCGGCGCAGCATGTCCTTGGTCGCGGCGAGGGCCTTCGGGCCACCGAGCGACAGCATCGCGGTGTAGCGGTCCACCTCGGCGTCGAGCTGATCGGCGGGCACCGCGGAGTTGATCAGACCGATCTCCACCGCGCGCGCGGCCGAGAACTTCTCCCCGGTCAGGAACAGTTCGTGGGCCGCGCGGGGGAGCAGGCGGGGGAGCACGGTCACCGAGATGATCGCCGGGACCACGCCGATGCGTACCTCGGTGAAGGCGAAGCTGGCGTCATCGACCGCGACGGCGATGTCCGCGGCCGCGATGATGCCGACGCCGCCCGCGCGCGCGGGTCCGGCGAGTTTGGCGACGACCGGTTTGTGGCTGGTCCAGATCTGCTGGAGGATCGCGGGGAACTCGTTGACCCCTTGCGACGATGGTGACGCGCCACCGGCTTCTTTGAGGTCCATGCCAGAGCAGAACACCGGGCCCGTGTGGTCGAGCACGATGACCCGCACGTCGTCGTCGGCGGTGGCGGCGCTCAGGTGGTCGCGGAGTTCGCCACGGAGCCGCGCCGAGAGCGCGTTCCGGTTGTGCGGCGAGTCCAACGTGACCCGGGCCACGCCCTGCGATACCTGGTAGTGCACCAACTCGTCAGCCATGCGGCCACCTTATCCGGGCGGTTCTCCGACCGTCTGTTCACTCGATCAGGCGCTTGTGCGCATCAGGGTCGCGCGTGTGGCGTCGTAGCGATCGAGGACCAGGTCGGCGATCTCGACAGCCGCACCGAGCGGGCCGGCCACTCGAACTG
>JALZNB010000621.1 GCA_030857905.1 Actinomycetota bacterium | reverse complement strand
GTCTCCACGCGGGGAGCCACCGTTGTCGTTCTCCGGGACGGCTGTGGGTCAGCGGGGGACGGGCGCGATCTTGCAGTTGAAGTGGCGCAGCAGTTTCGGCGCCTCGACGATTCGGTAGCCGGGGATGTCGGCCCGGTTCTCGGCCACCGTGGCGACGGTCTCGGCCACGTACTCCAAGTGGCTCTGGGTGTAGACGCGGCGGGGGATGGCCATCCTGACCAGCTCGTAGGGCGCTGGCGTGATCAGCGTGCCGTGTTCGTCCTCGACTCCGAGGTAGAGCGAGCCCAGTTCGACGCAGCGGATGCCGCCCTCCAGGTACAACTCGGTGGCCAGCGCGTGGCCGGGGAACCGGCTCGGCGGCAGGTGGCTCAGCAGCCGTCCCGCGTTGAGGTACAGGGCGTGGATGCCCGAGGGCCGCACGACGTCCACACCGGCCGCGGTGATCAGATCGGCGAGGTGGGCGGTGGCGTCGGCCCTGGAGCGGAGGTAGTCCGGTTCCACGACCTCCTTCATCCCCTGGGCGAGCATCTCCAGTTCCCGACCGGACAGGCCGCCGTAGGTGCGGAAGCCCTCGGTCGCGATGACCATCATCTCGCAGCGCTTGTACAACTCCTCGTCCCGCACGACGAGGAAGCCGCCCATGTGCGCGATCGCGTCCTTCTTCAGGCTGGAGACCGCGCCGTCGGCCAGGTCGAAGGCGAGCCGGACGACCTCGGCGGGCGTGCGGTCCGCGTAACCCGGTTCGCGCTGGATGACCAGCCACGCGTTCTCGGCGAACCGGGCGGCGTCGAGGAAGAACGGCACTCCGTGCGTCCGGCAGAGATCGCGGACCGCGGTCAGGTTCGCCATCGACACCGGTTGACCGCCGCCACCATTGTTGGTGATGGTCATGATGACCAGACCGACGTCGTCGGGACCGGCGAGCGCGCCTTCGAGAGCGACCAGATCGATATTGCCCTTGAACGGGAAGTCGTCGTCGAGATCGGTCGCCTCGGCGCAGGGGAGATCGACGGCGGTGCCGCCGGACAACATCACATTCGCCCGAGTCGTGTCGAAATGCGTGTTGCTGATCGACAGTTGTCCCGGCGCGAGGACGGCACCGAAGAGCACTCGCTCCGCGGCCCGGCCCTGGTGCACCGGCAGGATGTGCGGGAAGCCGGTCAGTTCCGCCACAGCGTCCCGAAAGTGGTACCACGAACGGGCGCCCGCGTAGGTCTCGTCGCCGACCATCCCGGCCGCCTGCTGGGCGGCGGAGAGCGCGTTGGTGCCCGAATCGCTGAGCAGGTCGATCGTGATCTCGTCGGCGCGCAGATTGAACGGATTGTAATCCCCCCGCACCATCGCCGCTTCCCGCTCGGCCCTTGTCAAGATGGGAATGGGCTCGACTACTTTGATGCGGTACGGCTCCATGAGCGGCATTGGTGGGGATTTTTCCTTTTCTTCCGCGCGTTATCGCATCATTGTTCGGTCATGCGGCGCCAACCCGGGCCGGACGCGGCGCGGCGACCCCGTACGCCTCGGCGGAAAGGTACACCGTCACGCCCGGTCGCGGGGGTCCGATACGCAGCGACACATGCGCGATCAGGCCGACTCCTGCCGCGAGCGGCCGCGAGGTGACCGCGCCGATCGCTCGTTCGAGAGTGCTCGCGTCGAGTCCGTACCTGTCCATCAGTCGCCGCACCCGGTGCAGCGCGGCCTCGTCGTCGGAGACGTAGTCGCGGATGGGCACGTACAGCGAGTAGCCGCTGGGTTGGGCCGAGTCGCCCGAGAGGAAGGTGTAGGCCGACACCAGCGGCCTGCCGCCGAAGGTGTCGTCACCGCCGCTGGCGATGTCGCAGAAGTCGGCGAGGTCGATCACGTCCATGCCGTGCACCGCCCGGCCCGCGCTCGCGGCGTACTGGGCGTCGCGAATGGTCGCGTCCAAGTGCGACACATAGACCTTCACCCGGGACTTCGGGCTGTCGTCGAGGTCGAGGGCGAAGAACGAGTAGCGGTCCATGGCGGCCCCCGGCCGCGGGCTGTGCGCGCGCAGCCAGTCGGAACTCCCGGTGAACCCCAACCGGTCGAGGCCTTCGGAGACCAGTCGGGACGCGCGGGCGATGCCCTGGACCTCCGGGTTGAAGTAGATCTTCACCTTCGGTGCCGAGCCGGGGCGGACCACGATGGAGTACCACATCGTGAAGTGTCCGACCGGGTCGGCCGGGAGGAACAGGTCGCGCACGACGTCGAACTTGTCCAGGGTGAGCGACAGCCGTCCGGCGAGTCGGTCGAGCGCTCCCACCGCGGCGAGCATGTTCGTCCTCGGCCCTGGCGACTGTGCGACACACTCCACCAGCAGTCGTAGCGTCGGTGTGCCGTCCTCGTCGAAAGCGATCGAGTACTCGATCGGCGTGTGGTCGTCGGCGACGTCCGAACACCACAGCGGTGGCGCGCTCAGCGGCCGCCTGGCCGCGGGGCCGATCAGGTCGGCGACGATCGCGCAGACCTCGTCGGCACTGTCCCCGAGCCCGATCGCGGACATCAGTCGGCGTAATTGGGCGTCGGTGAAATCGCCGAGTGAAAACGCCCTCATATACGACTCCGATATTCTTATCCGACGGGTTGGCAGATGTCCGGAAGCAACGTACGGGCCAGCCTGTGATGTCGACTACCGCCAAGTTGGTGATTCCTACCGACTGTCCCTTACCGAGGGTAAATGATGGTCCACCGAGAAAAGCAGTGGTTGATTGGTCTAACCGCATCTGCTATGGCCATTCGAGTCGACCACGGAGGGTGGCATGGCATTGTCTCGATCTATTGCGAAAGAATTCACTGTAGACAGTGGGCCGGCTCGGCGACGGCCCCGGTGATCAGCGCGGACAGTGGCGACGCGGTGCGACATCCGAGCGACCTTACCTATCCAATGGGTGTCGAGTGACCCAGTAACGGTACGCAGAGTGACTAAACAGATCGACGGCGCGACGTTCGTCACGTTGCGCCGAATGGGGATTGTTCTCTGGCTACCCCCAGGTAGAGCCCGGTCCGATCGTGGGGCAACGGTGGCGCGTGCGACCCGATTCACCGTGTTAGCGTGGATCGCATGAGTTCCCCTGAAGGGTGTAGTACTCGGCCGGGTGATGCCCGGCTCCGCCCGGCCGCCGACGCCTCCGTGGTGACGCCCCCATGTTGATCGTGATCGGCCTTTGCTCCGTTCTCCTGCTCACCGTGGCGACGGGCTACTTCGTGGCCCAGGAATTCGCCTACGTCGCGGTGGACCGCAACCGGCTCAGGCAACTCGCCGACGACGGCGACAAGGCCGCCGCGCGCGCGTACCGCGTGACCCAGCGGTTGTCGTTCATGTTGTCCGGCGCCCAGCTCGGCATCACGGTCACCGCGCTGCTCGTCGGATACGTCTCCGAGCCCTATCTGGGCGCGGGACTGGCCGAGGTGGTCGGACTCACCGGACTTCCCGGCGGGGTGACCACCGCGGGGTCGATCGTGCTGGCGTTGTTGTTCTCCACCGGGGTGCAGATGGTCTTCGGCGAGCTGGCGCCCAAGAACCTCGCGGTCGCCAAGCCGGAAGCGCTCGCCAAGTGGTTGAGTCGATCCACGCTGATCTATCTCGCCGTCGCGGGCCCGCTGATCCGGGTCTTCGACAGTGCGTCGAACCGGCTGCTGCGCTCGGTCGGCATCGAGCCCATCGAGGAACTGCCCCAGGGGGCGACCGCTGAGGACCTGCGCGGCATCATCGGCGAGGCCAGGGAGGGCGGCTACCTCGACGAGGGCACGTCCCGTCAGCTCGAAGGCGGCCTCGACTTTCGCACCCTGCTGGCGGGCCAGGTCATGACCCCCAGGGTGGACGTGCACACACTGCGCGCCGACGACCCGGTGACCAGGGTCGTCGACCTGCTCGACACCGGACGTTCCCGTTTCCCGGTGGTCGGCACCGACCTCGACGACGTGATCGGTGTCGTCGGCATCGCCGAGCTGCTCACCGTCGAACCCGACCGTCGGGCGAGCACGCCGGTCGAGGAGATCGCCTCGGCCCCGCTGTTCCTGCCGGACAGCCTGCCGCTGCCTGAGGTCCTGGAGCGGCTGCGCGCCGAGCACAGGCAGTTGGCCGTCGTCGTCGACGAGTTCGGCGGCTTCGCGGGCGTGGTCAGCTTCGAGGACGTCGCCGAGGAAGTCGTCGGCGAGATCCTGGACGAGGACGACCACGGCGAGGTCCAGGCGGTGTCGCACGGCGACGGTTCCTGGTCGGTGCCCGCGCGCTGGCGAGTCGACGAGGTCGCGGAGGTCACCGGCATCGAGCTACCCGAGGGCACGGGCTACGACACCGTGAGCGGCCTGGTCCTCGAACGGCTGGGGCGCGTGGCCGAGCCGGGCGACCAGGTGCGGATCGAGGTCCCCCCGACCGAGGCCGAGAACGATGACAGCATCCGCGCCGCCGTCATCGAGGTCATCGAGACCCACCGGCACGTACCGCGCACTGTCCTGTTGTCGGTTCGCCACAGCACTGAGGAGGTGCGCACGTGAGTACCGGCTGGGCACTGGTGATCTCTGTCGTCCTGTTGATCGTGAACGCGTTCTTCGTCGCGGCCGAGTTCGCACTCGTGGCGAGCAAACGGCACCGCTTGGAAGAGGCGGCCGCTGCGGGCAGTCGTGCCGCCCGCGCGGCCGTTGACGGCACCCGTGAACTGTCGATGATGCTCGCGGGCGCGCAGTTGGGCATCACGCTGTGCACGCTGGGACTGGGTGCGATTGCCAAGCCCGCCGTCGCAGACTTGTTCGCGCCGATGTTCGCCGCGCTGGGGCTCTCCGAGGGATGGAGCTACCCGATCTCGTTCGCCCTCGCGGTGATCGTGGTCGTGTTCCTGCACATGGTCGTGGGGGAGATGGCCCCGAAGTCGTGGGCGATCTCGCATCCCGAGCGGTCCGCCGTGCTGATGGCGCTGCCGTTCCGGGCGTTCACCCGGTTCACCCGGCCCGCGTTGGTCATGCTCAACGGCATGGCCAACGCCACGTTGCGGGCGTTCAAGGTCGAGCCACAAGACACCCTCGCCCAGGCGCACGGCCCGGACGACCTGCGGATGCTGCTGCGCGAGTCACGTGAGCACGGTCTGCTGCCCGAGCAGCAGCACCAGATGCTCAGCGGTGTCCTCGCGGTCCGAAACACCACGGTCGCGCAGGTCATGGCGCCGAAGGCGGACATCATCTCGGTGTCCCCGGAGGCGGGCGCCGCCGAAATCGAGCGGGTGAGCCGGGACAGTGGCCGCTCTCGACTCATCGTGGGGAACGGCACCCCGATCGGGCTGGTTCACGTCCGGGACGCGGTCCGCGCCACGATGGCCGCCCGCGAGGTGAGTGCCCGCGAACTGATGACCGAACCGTTGGTGCTCACCTTGGCCACGCCCGCGTCGGACGCGGTCACCAAGATGCGCGCCAACCGCGCGCAGCTCGCGCTCGTGTCCGACAGTGACGGCACGATCGTCGGATTGGCCGCGCTGGAGGACCTTCTCGAAGAGATCCTGGGCGAGTTCGACGACGAGACCGACCGAGCCGAGGTTTGACGCCCGGAGACAGGCGCCGCTTGGCGGTCGTGAGCAGGCTCAGCTGTCCGACTGACCTGAATCCACCGCGAAGCGCCACGAACCGATTCGGAGAGCAGCCGAACGGGCCGTTCATCGATCAGCTCGATGAACGGCCCGTGGTCGGCGAGGGCTCTGATGTGCCCGTCGAGTCAGCGCTTGCGGCGCAGCCTGGACATCGCGTCCTTGGCCCGCTGGCGGTTGCGCGGATCGTTGGCGAGGTTCTTCGCCTTGTCGGTCATGGCCCGGCCCTGCGGTCCCCGCAGGAAACCCTTGATCCGGTCTACCATTCCGGCCATTTCGTCCTCCTTGGTCGGTTCTGGTCATCAGAGGTGTACCCCGTGGAGATGCCGTCTAACCGTGGGCCTGGCGACAGCGGTGATCGCCTGGCCGACGGTTAGGATCGTGAGCCCGGACCCCCGATTGTCATGGAGCTTGGTGATGGACGCTGTCGTGGCCGAGGGGGAGCTGGTTCGTGTCCTCCTCGTCGAAGACGACGCCGGTGACGCCCTGCTGGTCGAGGAACTGCTGGCCGATGTCGGCGCCCGAATCCAACTGACCAGGGCACACTCGATCACCGAGGCCCAGGCGATGTTGGAGGGCCAGGACTGTGTACTGCTCGACCTCGGCCTGCCCGACGCCAGCGGCCTCCAGGCGCTCAAAAGGCTGGAGGACGCGCCCGGTGACGTCGCCGTCGTCGTGCTCACCGGCCTCGCCGACGAGCAGCAGGGTGTGGCGGCCGTCGCCGCGGGCGCCCAGGACTACCTGGTCAAGGGCCAGGTCGACGGCGATCTGCTGGCCAGGGTGATCCGCTACGCCGTCGAGCGCGTCCGCTCCGAGGAGATCCAGCGCCAGTTGCGTGAGGAACGGCTCTTCGCCAAGGAGAAGGTTCGCCTCGAACGCGGCCTGCTGCCGTCCCCGGTGCTCAACGACCACCGCATCCGAGTGGCGTCGCGTTACGAGCCGGGTCAGCAGCGAATGCTGCTCGGCGGCGACTTCTACGACGTCGTCGAGACGACGGACGGAACCGTGCACGCCATGATCGGCGACGTGTGCGGGCACGGGCCGGACGAGGCCGCGGTCGGGGTCTGCCTGCGGGTCGCCTGGCGTGCGCTGGTGCTCGCGGAACGCCCGGTCAACGAGGTTCTGGACACGATGCAGCGCGTCCTGGTGCACGAACGACACCTCGACGGCCTCTTCGCCACCCTGTGCATGATCTCGGTGGCTCCCGACCGGCGCACGGCCGTCGTCCATCTCGCGGGCCATCCGCCGCCCGTGCGGTATGACGAGACCGGCTGCGGCCCGCTCAGCGCCACGATCGGCGTTCCCCTCGGCGTGCTCACCGAGACGACCTGGAAACCGACCACGATCGAACTCGGCGACCAGTGGTCGATCCTGCTCTACACCGACGGACTCATCGAAGGCCACACGGGCATCGGCTCACAGCGACTCGGCTCCGGCGGCCTCACCGCGCTCGTCACCTCGATGGCCGCCGAAAGCCCTGGCTGGCGGCTGACCGTCCTCGACGACCTCATCAAGCAGGCACGGATACTCAACCAGGGGGACTTGGTCGATGACGTGGCCGCGCTGCTGGTCAGCTACGCACCGGAAGGCCGACGATGACCACCGCCGACATGACCCCACGCTGGACGCGAGGGCGGCGAGGGCTCTCCCAGTGGCCGCTGCGCCGCTGGCTCGCCGTGGCCATCGGTCTGCTGGTGGCGATCTGCGCGGGTGCGATCATCGCCGGTGCCCTCGCGATCGCCAACCTGGCCACCGAACGTGAGGTGCTCATCGACCAGATCGATCCGGCCGTCGCGGAGGCGTCCAGGCTCGACACCGCTCTGGTCGACCAGCAGACCGGATTGCGCGGGTACGCCTTCACTGCCGAACCCAGCTTTCTCGATCCCTACGCGGCGGGCAGCCTGCGGCAGGACGCCGCGGTCGACGAGTTGCGCGAGCTGATCGGCACCGACACCGCCGCGGTCGCCGAGCTCGATCGAGTGGTTCGCGAGGTCGACCTGTGGCGCTCCGAGTACGCCGGGCCGACCATCGAGCGGGTTCGGGCCACCGGAGTGACCGGGGCGGACGAATCCGCAGGCAAGGCCCGGTTCGACCTGGTGCGTGGTTCGGCCAACAGCCTTCAAGCGGTGCTGGAATCGAGGCGCCTGACGGCGAGAGCGGACCTGGATGCCGCCGCGGGCCTGGTTGTCACGGTCTGTGTCGTCATCGCGATCGTCCTGCTGGTCATCTTCGTGACGGCGGCGGTCGTGTTGCGGGCCGCTGTGTCGGGCCCCCTGGTCGCGCTGGCGGCTCAGGTCCGTCGGGTCGCCGACGGCGACTTCCAGCACAGCATGAAGGTCAACGGTCCTCAGGAGATCAGTGAGCTGGCCGGGGACGTCGACTCGATGCGTCGACGCATCCTCGACGAACTCGCCGCCCAGCGTGAGATCAACGCCGAACTCGATACGCGGACCGAGGACCTCAAGCGATCCAACGCGGAACTGGAGCAGTTCGCCTACGTCGCCTCGCACGACCTGCAGGAGCCGTTGCGCAAGGTCGCGAGCTTCTGCCAACTGCTCGAACGGCGCTACTCGGGCCAACTCGACGAACGGGCCGACCAGTACATCGGCTTCGCTGTCGACGGTGCCAAGCGGATGCAGGTGCTCATCAACGACCTGCTCGCCTTCAGCCGTGTTGGCAGGCACGTACGAGACCAGTTGACCGTCGAGTGCGCCGACCTGGTCGCGCTGGCGGAGGCCAACCTCGCCGATGCCATCGAGGAGACCGGTGCCGTCATCGAGGCGACCGACCTGCCCGCCGTGCGCGGGGAGACGCCGCTGCTCACCGCCGTCTTCCAGAACCTGATCGGCAACGCCGTCAAGTTCCATGGCGACCAGGCGCCCGTCGTGCGGATCACGCCCGAGGCGGCGCGCGACACCTGGCTGTTCTCGGTCAGCGACAACGGAATCGGCATCGAACCCGAGTACGCCGAACGGGTCTTCGTGATCTTCCAGCGGCTGCACCCCAAAGAGGCGTATTCGGGCACCGGCATCGGATTGGCGATGTGCCGCAAGATCATCGAGTACCACGGCGGCCGGATCTGGCTCGACACCGACGTCACCGTCGGCACGCGGTTCCTTTTCACCCTTCCCGCGATCGACGCGCCGACCGGGCCGCCTACGCTGGACGACACCCTGGAGAAAGCCGAGGCCGCGCCGTGAGCGAACCCATACTGCTCAGTGTCATCCATGTCCTGCTCGTCGAGGACGACGAGGGCGACGTGCTGATGACCCGGGAGGCGTTCGAGCACTACAAGATCACCAACCAACTCCACGTCGTCCGCGACGGCGAACAGGCCGTGCAGTTCCTGCGCCGCGAGGGCCCCTACGTCGACGCGCCGCGCCCGGACCTCATCCTGCTCGACCTGAACCTGCCCAGGTTCGACGGCCGCCAGGTGCTCGCCGAGATCAAGGCGGACCCGGAGCTGCGGATGATCCCGGTCGTTGTCCTGACCACCTCGGAGGCCGAGGAGGACATCCTGCGCAGCTATACCCTGCACGCCAACGCCTATGTCACCAAGCCGGTCGACTTCGACCGGTTCATCGACGTCATTCGCAAGATTGATGAATTCTTCGTGACCGTGGTGAAGCTACCCAGGTAGTCGCACCACGGTCACCACGCCGCGGGCGCGTAATCCTTGAGGAAACAACCGAAAATGTCCTCGCCCGCTTCGCCACGCACGATCGGGTCATACACCCGGGCGGCACCGTCGACCAGGTCGAGCGGGGCGTGGAAGCCTTCGTCGGCCAGGCGCATCTTGGTCGGGTGCGGGCGTTCGTCGGTGATCCAGCCGGTGTCGACCGCGGTCATCAGGATGCCGTCGGTCAGCATCTCCTGAGCCGCCGTGCGGGTCATCATGTTCAGCGCGGCCTTGGCCATGTTCGTGTGCGGGTGGCCGGGGCCCTTGTAGGCCCGGCTGAACTGGCCCTCCATCGCCGAGACGTTGACGACGTACTTGCGCCGAGCCGCCGCGTCGGCCATCGCCGAGCGCAGCCTGCTGACCAGGATGAACGGCGCGGTCTGATTGCAGAGTTGCACTTCGAGCAACTCCATCGCGTCGACCTCGTGCACCCGCTGCGTCCAACTGTTGACCGGATGCAGGTCGGGCACCAGTCCGCCCGCGTCGATGGCGGTGTTGTCGGCGATTCGTGCCGCCGACGCGCTGCCCGCGGTGAGGGCGAGCGCGGTCACCGGGTGTAGATCAGCGGCGTGCTGCCCCCCGATCGCGCCGACGAGCGCGGCCGGGTGCGCGTCACTGGTGCGGCCGAGGGTGAGCACCTCGGGCATCGGCCCGGACGGTAGTCCCGCGCTTTCGGCGTCGGCCAGCACCGAGTAGGACCCCGCCGACCGACGTACGGTCTGCGCGGCGTTGTTGATGAGGATGTCGAGCGGTCCCCGCGCGGCCACGGTGTCGGCGAGTTCGACCACCTGGGCGGGGTCGCGCAGGTCGATGCCGACGACCACGAGGCGGTGCAGCCAGTCGACGCTGTCCGGCATGGCGGCGAACCGGCGCACGGCGTCGTGCGGGAATCGGGTGGTGATCGTCGTGTGCGCGCCGTCGCGCAGCAACCGCAGGGCGATGTACATCCCGATCTTCGCCCGACCGCCGGTGAGCAGCGCCCGCCTGCCGGTGAGATCGGTGCGCGCGTCACGACGGTCCCGGTTGAGCGTGGCGCAGTCGGGACACAGTTGGTGGTAGAACGCGTCGACCACGTGATAGCGCTGCTTGCAGGTGTAGCACGAGCGAGCGCGCAGAAGAGTGCCCGCGGTGGCGCCAGGAGTGTTGGAGACCAAGGGAATGCCTTTGGTCTCGTCATCGATGCGCTGGGGAGAGCCGGTGGCCGTCGCGTGGGTGATGGCCCGGTCGGCGTCGGTGACCGCCTTGCGCTTCTCCGACTTCCGACGCTGCCTCACCGTCTTGTACAGCCGCGCCGTCGCCCGGCGTACGGCGACGGCATCCGGGTGCTCGACGGGCAGTTCGTCTACTTCGGCGAGTACGGCCAGGGCCTCCCGCAGCCGCTCGGGATCGATGCCCTGATCGGTGGCCGGGTCGTCCTGGATCGCTGTCATGCCCATTCCCTGCTCGTCGAAAGTCCCTGACAACTGTAGAAGCGCGGGAAAGGGGGGCTGGACCAGGGGCATTGTTATTGAGTGCACGCAATCAACAATTAGCTATCAAGATGATGGATAAACAACCTGATTGACGGCCTGGCCACTACCGGAGCTGCGGCCCGATCAAAACCTGGCTTATGACCGGGGACGGCCCGATCGAAATCCCGCTCACTGCCCGGGGTGGCCGATCAATGACCCGGCTCACGACCTGTGTTACGGATCGACCCATAGCTCGGGCTACGAGTCGATTCACGGCTCGACCACGCCTCGGGCTGCGACTTGACCACGGCTCGGACGGTGGTCGGACGCGTGCCGGTCGAGTCCGGCATTCGGTTCGACCACCTCACGAGCACTGTTCCGGTCCGCGCCATGCGCATGATCAGCCACGATCCGACGCTCGGAATGTCTCACCGAGACGTGTCCCCTCGGCGAGTGCCATCCGGGGCGGAGCATCATCATGCTCTAGTGATGCGCAACAAAGAAACCGCTATCAAGATAATGGATGTTGACGGGGGACTGGTGGAGGACCGCTCATTGTGCGTTCCGGTCACAAGAATGCCAGGAGAGAGAGGGGAATCGCCGCCCGATCCGGGGCGGGCACTGTGATCGTGGGCGGGCTCGATTACTGAGCCGACAGCGGCATCGAGCCCGCCCACGCTCGACTGTCAGTTCTCTTGCAGCTCGGCCAAGGCGGCCTTGACCTTGGACAGTTCGGCTTCGAGCTCGACCATCTTCGCCCGGTGCTGTTCGCGCGCGGTGTCGATGACGACCTCGATCGCCTTGGAGATGTCCTCGTGCAGCTCAGCGGCCGCGCGGGACACCGCGGCGGCGGGGACGGACAGACTCTGTACGACCCGCTTCCCGCCCTGGGTGAGTTCGGCCTGCCATTCGCCCTCGGCTGTGCCGGTGACGGTCAGCGTCAACTCGACAGTGCGGGTCTTCTTCGCGGTGCTCGGCACGCGCGCCGCCCTCGGCTTCTTCGCGGGCGCGGCGGGCGCTTCCTGCTCGGTCGCCACCGCCTTGTCCTCGGTCACCGCCTCGGTCCTTGATGACACGGCATCGGTCCCCGGTGACGCTGCCCCGGTCGGGGTCACGCCCCCGGTCACGTCATCTGCCTGCACGGTCTCGGTCTCGGTGGACACCATCCACTCCCTCTCACGACGCCTGGTGGACCGCGTGAATTAGAACACCCGTTCGCCTGTCCGGGATCACGGGGGTGGCCTTGTCCGGCCGCCGCGGGTAGTCCACAGCGCTCCTGATTTGTCCTCGTCGGCGCGCTTCGAGGCGCCTCGCCTGACGCTTCGCGCTAGGCGACCAGGTACTTGTCGAGGCTCGCGCCGAGTTCGGCGAAGACGGCGAGGTTGAGATCGAAGGCGAGCCGCGCTTCGGTGACGAGCGCGGCGCGTTCCTCGGCCGTCCAGGCGGCGTTGTCGAGCAGGCTTCGGTAGTGCGCGCGGAAGGTGGGGATCGGCTCGATCGCGGCGAAATCGTAGAAACGGGTTCCCTCGTCGCCGAGGCCGTGCTGGCGGCGCAGTCTGGCGCGGATGATCTGACCGCCCGCGATGTCGCCGAGGTAACGGGTGTACTGGTGGGCGACGAACGCGGTCGGTTCGTTGGCGGCCACGGTGGTCAGTCGGTCGCGGTAGGACGCGGTCGCGGTGTTCGCGATCGTGTGGTCGCTCCACGTCGGGCCCAGCAGTGCGTGCAGGTCAGCGGTCAATGCCGGAACGCGGTGTAGCGCGTCGATGACGAACGCGCCCACTACCGGGTGTTCGCGCATCCTTTCGGCCGCCGCTTCGAGTTCGGCGTAGATGATGTAGTGCTGGGTGGCCAGTTCGATGTATCCGGCGAGGCTGAGATTGCCGTCGAGGAGGGCGGTGATGAAGGTCGATTCCTGGGCGCGGTCGTGTCCCTCGCGGGTGGCGTGCCGCAGGGTCTGCGAGAACGGGACCTCGTCGGACATGGAGCTACCTCCCGGTGCGACGTGCTGTCAGCGGGCACTGGCCCAAATCCTGCCTTGGGTGCGGCGTTATCGCCAGGATTACCTGCCCGAGAGGTGCTGACATGGTGCGGATCGGTCGATCTGCCGCAGTAGGTCGCGGGCGGTGTCCCGGCTGAGGTTCCACCCGAGGGTGGTGTCGTCGAGGTACTCGGTGAACGTGACGTGGTGATGGGACAGAACGCACGACCGCATGGGTTCGGGTAGTGCGGCGAGTGCGGGCACGGCGTCCGGCGAGAGCGATGACAGGTAGCCGGAATCGATCCTGCCCGTCTCCGCGTAACGGTCGACGTTGCGGTCGGCGATGAGCCGCTCCGGGTCGAGAACGGCGAGTCCCAGGAGAAATGCCATGGCACTGCCGACGATCGCGCGCGGCAACCAACCGCCGCGCAGCCGTACTCCGGCGACGATCACCATCAGGTAAACGAGGATGAGCCAGAGTTCGCAGACGCCGACCAGCAGTCGCAGCACGGTGAAGCCGTAGTTTTGCTGGTAGTACCAAATTCGGGTGAGCGCCGACACGGTGATCACGAGCGTGAGGATGGCCAGCGACCCGAGCAGTCCACGCAACCACAGCCGCTCGTTGCCGGTCTCGCTCGGTGCCAGCCGGACCGCGATGGCGATGACCACCAAGGTCAAGCCGGTCACGGCCGCGAGCTGCCAGAACCCGGATCGCGCGTAGCCCGCGGCGGTGAGCCCCTCGGTGGCGAGCACATGGTCACGTCCACCGAACAGGACCGTGAGCCGCACGCCGACGAACCCGCCGAACAACACCACCAGCGCGCCGACGGGCATCGCCCATTCGGTGAGCCGCACGGTCCGCGTCGAGAACACCTGGTCCTCGGGGGTCGCCGGGTTGAACAGCAGGTAGCAGGCGCCGAAGCCGCCGACCAGCACCGCGCCGAACAGGTAGCACCACGTCGCGACCGAGCCGAGGTTGATCTCCGGGGACAGGCCGCCCACCACACCCGCGAAGGCGTCGTCCCCACTGGCCAACAGCGACCCGAAGACCACCACCAGCAGCACGCTGACGGCCACGGACCGACCGATCCTCGGCGCGCTGCCATCCCGGTTTCGACGCGACTCCCGCAGGCCCGCGGCAATCCACGGCAACGCTCGCACGGCGGCGATCAGCACGGCGAATGCCCCGAACGTCAAGCCGCGTACGGACTTGCCGTCGGTCACCGCCAGCGAAGCCGCGATGATCGCTACGAGTACACAGAGGACGAACAACCAGTGCGCCGCCCGAAAAGCGCCCACGGCCATCAACGCGAGGGAGACGAGCAGCCACGACAGCCGCAGTCGCGTGCCCGCGTGTCGGGCGACGAGAACGAGTGCGACGGCGATGCCGATCGAGGCGACGAGCCAGCCGATACCGGGTCGGTCCAAGGTGATCGTGGACGCGCCGACAACGGCGGCCGCGATGGCGGCAGTCAGGACGACACGGGGGGCGGCGGATATCCGTTCGGGCCAGTACCGGTCGAACCAGGTCGGTGGGGGAGGGTCGGTGAGGACGGGCGTGGCAGGGGGAGCCTGGGTGGGCATGGATTCCACGGAATCTCCTCGGGGTCTGCCGGGTGCGGGCGCGGCGAAGCGCCGGGCGTCCCCGGTAGGGCGTGATCGGGTGGCCGTCCGTTTTCGGCGGCAGGCGGTCGCGCCTGGTCAGGCAAGTCCTGGGTGACGTCGGCCGGTCGAGCGGTGTTGTCCTGCTCGGTCAGGCGGGCAGCGTGATTCGGATCCGGCTGCCCGGTGGGCTCGTGGGGGGAGGGTCGACCACGGCGATGGTGCCGCCGTGGAGTTCGACGACCCAGCGGGCGATCGCCAGGCCGAGCCCGGTGCCGCCGCCGGTGGCGCGCTCGCCTCGGGTGAAACGGCGGAAGACCAGGTCGCGTTCGGCGGGGGCGATACCGGGCCCTTCGTCACGCACCTCCAGCGTGAGGCCCGCGTCGGTGGTCACGGCGATGACCTGGACCTCGCCGTCGGCTGGGCCGTGGCGAACCGCGTTGTCGAGCAGGTTCACCAGAATCTGGTGCAGGCGGGCACGGTCGGCGCGCACCGTGGCGGCGGCGGGCTCGACTGTCGTGCTGAACCGGACCGCCCGGCCCACGGCGGCGGCGTTGACCTCGGCCTCGGCGACCACGTCGGCCAACAGCGGCCCCACGGCGAGAGTCTCCCGGTCGAGAGTGTGGACACCCGCGTGGATGCGGGACAGGTCCAGCAACTCCGTCACCAGCCTGCCGAGCCGTTCGGTCTGGGCGAGCGCGGTGCGCATGGTGGTCGGGTCCGCTGTGCTCACGCCGTCGACCACGTTCTCCAGGACCGCCTGCAACGCGGCGATCGGGGTGCGCAACTCGTGGGAGACGTTGGCGATGAGTTCGCGGCGCCTGCGGTCGGCGGCTTCCAGGTCGGCGCTCATCTGGTTGAACGCGCGGCCGAGTTCACCGACCTCGTCGCGGGCGGTGACCCGGATCCGGCGCGAGTAATCGCCCCTGGCCATGGCGCGGGCGGCGGCGGTCATCTCGCGCATCGGCCGGGTCATCCCGTGCGCGAGGATCTGGGAGGTGATCATGGCCGCGACGATGGCGCTGATCGAGGTCACCGTCGGGATCCACCCCATCGCGATCCAGAAGTAGGCCAGTCCGACGAGGCCCGAGGCCACGAGCAGGATGCCGATCTTCAGCTTGATCGAGCGGACGGGGTCGAGCGGACGGGGAAGCGCGTGCAGCGCGTCGGCGATCAACCGCCGAGGACTTCCCAGGACGCCGCGGGTCGTCGTCGCCCCTCCACGGTCGCCTTCGGCGTGGCTCGGATTCATTTCGGGCCCTCCAGGGCGTAGCCCACGCCGTGCACCGTCCTGATCAGGTCGGCGCCGAGTTTGCGGCGCAGCGACTTGACGTGGCTGTCGACCGTCCTGGTGCCCGCCGCGTCGCCCCAGCCCCAGATCTCGGCCAGGAGGCGTTCGCGGGGCTGGACCGCGCGTGGCCGGGCGGCGAGGTGGGCGAGCAGGTCGAACTCGATGGGCGTGAGGTGCGCCTCGACGCCCGCGCGCCGCACCCGTCTTTCCACCGGATCGACTTCCAGATCGCCGACGGTGAGCACGGTCGCCGCGCTGTCGGCCTGGCCCGCCCGGTCGACGCGGCGCAGCAGGGCGTGTACGCGCGCGGCCAGTTCCCGGATGGAGAACGGTTTGGTCAGGTAGTCGTCGGCGCCGACAGCGAGGCCGACGAGCAGGTCGTTCTCGTCGTCGCGGGCGGTGAGCATCAGCACCGGCACCGGTGACGCCGCCTGGATTCGACGACACACCTCAAGGCCGTCGAATCCAGGCAGCATCACATCGAGCACCACGAGGTCCGGTTTGGTCCTCGCCGCGGCGGCCACCCCACCCGGGCCGTCGTGTGCGAGGTCGACATCGAACCCCTCGGCGCGCAGTCGGGCCGCCACCGACTCGGCGATGGTCTGCTCGTCCTCGACCACCAGAATTCGTCGCTTGCTCCCCATGCTCAGGACTCTAGGCACAGGCTGTGCGGGTCAGTGGCGCGTGGTGTGAACGTTGTGTGGAGAAGGCTCACGGGGAAACCGGATGAAACCCGAACCGGGCATTGCCTAGGCTTGAGGCAAATGAGCACCCCAGCCCCCTCGATCGCCGACCTGCGCGAACGCCTGACCGAGCTGATGGCGCGCGACGAGCGCCGACTGCGCCGACGGCTCGACGGCATCCGCAAAACGCGCGACGCGGCCAAGCGCGAGTCGGCGTTGCGACGAATCGGCGCGGACATCGACGCGGCCGCGGCCACAGTGGAACTCCGGCGGTCGTCACTGCCCGCGCTGAAGTACCCGGAAGAGCTGCCGGTCAGTCAGCGGCGCGACGACATCCTCGCCGCGATCCGGGACAACCAGGTGGTCATCGTCGCGGGCGAGACCGGCTCGGGCAAGACGACGCAGATCCCGAAGATCTGCCTCGAACTCGGTCGCGGCGTCACCGGGCTCATCGGCCACACCCAGCCGCGCCGGATCGCGGCGCGCACGGTGGCCGAGCGGGTCGCCGAGGAGGTGGGCACGCCCTTGGGGGAGACGATCGGCTGGAAGGTGCGTTTCACCGACGAGGTGGGTGAACGCACCCTCGTCAAGATCATGACCGATGGCATCCTGCTCGCCGAGATCCAGCACGACCGGTTGCTGCGCCAGTACGACACGATCATCATCGACGAGGCCCACGAGCGCAGCCTCAACATCGACTTCCTGCTCGGCTACCTCGTGCAACTGCTGCCCAAGCGTCCCGATCTCAAGGTCGTGATCACCTCGGCGACGATCGATCCCGAGCGCTTCTCCCGGCACTTCGGCGACGCGCCGATCATCGAGGTGTCCGGCCGGACCTATCCGGTCGAGGTGCGCTACCGGCCGCTGGTCGACCAGGACGATCCGGACGCCGACTCCGAGCGTGACCAGACGCAGGGAATTCTGGACGCGGTGGACGAGCTGTGCGCGCAGGGGCACGGTGACATCCTGGTGTTCCTCTCCGGCGAACGCGAGATCCGCGACACCGCCGACGCGCTCGTCGCCAGGAACCTGCGCGACACCGAGGTGCTGCCGCTCTACGCGCGGCTCTCCAGCGCCGAACAGCACCGGGTGTTCCAGTCCCACTCGAATCGGCGGGTCGTGCTGGCGACCAACGTCGCCGAGACGTCGTTGACGGTGCCCGGCATCAAGTACGTCATCGACCCGGGCACGGCCCGCATCTCCCGTTACAGCAACCGACTCAAGGTGCAGCGGCTGCCGATCGAGCCGGTGTCGCAGGCATCGGCCAACCAGCGCAAGGGCCGCTGCGGCCGAACCTCCGACGGAATCTGCATCCGGCTCTACAGCGAGGACGATTTCCTCGCCCGCCCCGAGTTCACCGATCCCGAGATCCTGCGCACCAACCTGGCGTCGGTCATCCTGCAGATGAGCGCGGCCGATCTCGGCGAGATGGCGGACTTCCCGTTCATCGAACCGCCGGACAAGCGCCACATCGCCGACGGGGTGAACCTGCTGCACGAGCTTGGCGCGATCGACCCGGGTGAGCGTGACCTCAGCAAGCGGCTCACGCCGTTGGGCCGCAAACTCGCTCAACTCCCGGTCGACCCCCGGCTGGCGCGCATGGTCATCGAGGCGGACAAGGCGGGTTGTGTCGCCGAGGTCATGGTGATCGCCGCGGCCCTGTCCATTCAGGACCCGCGCGAGCGGCCGCAGGACAAACAGCAGGCGGCGCAGCAGATGCACGCCAGGTTCGCCGACCCCGACTCGGATTTCCTGAGCTTCCTCAATCTCTGGAACCACCTGCGCGAGCAGCAGAAAGAGCTGTCCGGCAACAGGTTCCGCAAGCAGTGCAAGGCCGAATACCTGAACTATCTGCGGGTGCGCGAATGGCAGGACATCCACAGCCAACTTCGCCAGGTCGCCCGTCAACTCGGCATCTCGCCGAACGACACCGACGCCGATCCGCGAAACATCCACATCGCGTTGCTGTCCGGACTGTTGTCGCACATCGGTTTCCGTGATCCGACGGCCAAGGACAGCAAGGACTACGTCGGCGCCCGCAACGCCAAGTTCGCCGTGTTCCCCGGGTCGGCGCTGTTCAAGAAGCCGCCGCGCTGGGTGATGGCCGCCGAACTGGTGGAGACCTCGCGGCTGTGGGGGCGGATCGCCGCCCGGATCGAGCCGGAGTGGATCGAACCGCTCGCCGAACACCTGGTGAAGCGCGCCTACAGTGAACCGCACTGGGAGGCAAAGCAGGGCTCGGTGGTCGCCATGGAGCGAGTCACCCTGTTCGGCCTGCCGATCGTGGTCTCGCGCAAAGTGCAGTACGGCCGTATCGATCCCGGAATGTCGCGGGATCTGTTCATCCGCAACGCCCTGGTCGAGGGCGACTGGCAGACCAGACACCACTTCTTCCACGACAACCGCAAACTACTGTCCGAAGTGGAGGAGTTGGAACATCGCGCCCGCAGGCGCGACATCCTCGTCGACGACGAGACCCTGTTCCGCTTCTACGACGAGCGTATCCCGGCCGAAGTCGTCTCCGCGCGCCATTTCGACTCGTGGTGGAAGAAGCGCCGCCACGAGCAGCCGGACATGCTGACCTACTCCAAGGCGATGCTGGTCAACGAGACGGCCAAGGACATCACCGAACAGTCCTACCCGGACGCGTTGCGGCACGAGGGTCTGACGCTGCCGCTGAGCTACCGTTTCGAGCCCGGCCGCGACGACGACGGCGTCACCGCCACAGTGCCGATCTCGGTGCTCAACCAGCTCCACGGCGACGGGTTCGCCCTGCAGGTCCCGGGATTGCGCGAGGACGCGGTCACCGCCTTGATCCGGTCGCTGCCCAAACCGCTGCGCCGCAACTTCGTGCCCGTCCCGGACTTCGCGAAGGCCGTGGTGGCACGGCTTTCGGAGAACGAGGAGTCGCTGCCCGACGCGGTGGGTCGCGAGCTGCGCGCGTTGACCGGTGTGGTCATCCCGCGCGACGCCTGGCAGCTCGACGCGGTGCCCGCCCATCTCAAGACGACGTTCCAGGTGGTCGACGGCGACCGGACCCTGGCCCAGGGCAAGGACTTGGGCGCGTTGAAGCAGCAACTCAAGGCCCAGTTGCGGCAATCGCTGGCCAAGGCGTCGGTCGGCATGGAGAAACGCGGCCTGACGGCGTGGACGATCGGTGAGTTGCCGAAAGTCGCCAGGACCGAGCAGAACGGGTTGGTCGTCACCGCGTACCCGGCCCTGGTCGACGAAGGCGACTCGGTCGCGGTGCGCATGTTCGACACCGAGCCCGAACAACGTCAGGCGATGTGGCTCGGCACCCGCAGATTGTTGCTGCTCGGCGTGCCGTCGCCGGTCAAGCACGTTGTGCGCAGCCTGCCGAACCAGGCGAAGTTGGCGCTGTCACACAACCCGCACGGCAGCGTCGCCGCGCTGTTGGAAGACTGCGTCGACGCCGCGGCGGACGCGCTGATCGCCGAGGCGGGCGGACCGGCGTGGGACGAAGCCGCGTTCACCCGGCTGCGCACGCACGTCCAGCGTGGACTGAACGTGGCGGTCCTCGATGTCCTCGACCGCGCCCGCAAGGTGATGCTCGCCTGGCACGACGTGCGGAATCGACTGTCCCGTACCTCGGGCCCCATCTTCGTCGAACCGCTCGCCGACATCCGTGAGCAGGTCGCGGCCCTGGTGTTCCCCGGGTTCATCACCGCGGCGGGCAGGGCCCGACTGGCCGGGGTGGAGCGTTACCTGCGCGGCGTCGAACGCAGGCTCGACAAACTTCCCGAACGCCCCGACCGGGACACGACGTGGATGCACACGGTTCAGGACCTCGAAGACGCCTACCACGACGCGCTTGACCGGTTGCGCCCAGCCGAGCGGGACACCGCGGCGGCCAAGGACGTGCGGTGGATGATCGAGGAGTTGCGCATCAGCTACTTCGCCCAGACCCTCGGCACGCCGACACCGATCTCGGACAAGCGGATCAGCAAGGCGATCGAGCAGTTAAGCCCTTGATCATCCGTGCTCAGGCCCCGGTGCCGGGAATGTCGGCGATGTTGGGGCGACGGTATGGGTGAAAGTCGCTCATGGCACTGAAATACGGGTAGGGGATCTCGCGGAGCACAGTGCCGGAGGTTCCCTGCTCGTAGCCGACATAGCGGGTCTTCTCCGCGTTCGCCCACCGGTCGAACAGGACGACGTGTCTGCTGGTGTTGGTGCCATCGGCGTCGAGCAGGATGTCACCTTGGCGCAACTCGGCCCCGGTGATGGGTTCGCTCAATTCCCGTAGTCCCACCGTATTCGTGCCGTGTTCGGGCAGATCCCATGTCATCGAAAGGTAGCCGGAGCAATCGGTGCGGTAGGTGCCGTAGTCGTTGGTGTGATTGGCGGCCTGGCTGTAGGGCACAGGCGGGTCCAGCCAACTCCGCGCTCGGATGATGATCTCTTCCCTGGTGATCGGGGGGAGGTCATCGCTGGTCGTCTTGGTCACCACATCGGGCTCGCCCCCGAGGGGCACGCCCGCGAGCGCGGGTGTCACGCCGCTCAGGGCCAGGATGAGCGTGCACACGGGGACGCCGAGTCTCTTCGCGAACATGGGCAGGCCTGCCTCGTCGACTGGTTTCGCGGATCGTCGGGACAACCATCCCCCCGATGGCGGTTTTCCGCTGGGCGGGGCGGCGGTCATGAACACCATCGGGGGACGCCGCGGTCACCTGCGTCGAACATATGTTCGAGAATCTGCTAGAATCGGTGCCGAGAGCCAGCTGGGGAAACCGTCGATGCGGAGTCGAGTGATCAAGATCTATCACCCGTGGCCGGTGCCGGTTCAGGCCGCGTGTTACACCGAGCCCTCAGCGCTGCCGGAGATCGACCGGTGGGTCAGCACCCTGCGCCTGCGGGGTCTGGTGACCGAGGACATCCGGTTCACCATCGGGCATAGGGGCGGCGTGCCGGTCGGCGTGCTCAGCGACCGCGCCGGACAGCACGACCTGCTGCCGTCGTCCTACCTGGTGTTCTCCCGCTCCGGCCTCGCGGTGGTGGACCACCGGGTCTTCGTCCGGCACTACCGCGAAGCCGAGTCGGCGCTGATCGAGACCGGCCGCACGCACCCGTTCCGGCCCATCTAGGCACAAGGACCTCGGCGATCGGTGGTTCGGCGCACCCCCCAGGCACGCCTCACGCCGTGGTCGGTGGACCTCCGATCGGCTCGAAGATTGGGCCGATCGGGTGGAGATCATCGTCGAGCGGTACGCCTCAGGCTTCCGTACCCTGATCATGGGTCGCGCGATCGCGGTCCCGACGACCTGGAACACGGCAACCGCAGCCTGGTCGGCGGTGCGATCAACGCGGGACGGCCGCTATCACCCAGCAGCTCGTCTTCCGGCCGACACCAGGCATTTCCCGCGCTGACACGGTGATAGACGGCCTCTTCCTCGCCGCGGCGTCGGCCCATCCGGGCGGCGGCGCGCACGGCGCGGCGG
>JALZNB010000617.1 GCA_030857905.1 Actinomycetota bacterium | reverse complement strand
CGCCGACGCGAAGCGCCTCGACACCGTCACCTACGAGGAGATGCTGGAGATGGCCGCGGGCGGGGCGAAGGTGCTCATGCTGCGCTGCGTCGAGTACGCGCGCCGCTACGGCGTCTCGATCCACGTCCGTTCGTCGTACAGCACCAAGCCCGGCACGACGGTGACCGGCTCAATGGAGGACTTTCCCGTGGAACAGGCGATGATCACCGGCGTCGCGCACGACCGGTCCGAGGCGAAGGTGACCGTGACCGGGGTGCCCGATCACACGGGTGTCGCCGCGCGCATCTTCCGGACGGTCGCCGACACCGAGATCGACATCGACATGGTGCTGCAGAACGTGTCGAGCACTTCGTCGGGCAGGACCGACATCACCTTCACGCTGTCGAAGAGCAACGGCCCGACGGCGGTCGCCGCGCTGGAGAAGATCCGCGAGGAACTCGGCTTCGACCAGGTCCTCTACGACGACCACATCGGCAAGGTGTCGCTGGTCGGCGCCGGGATGCGGTCGCACCCCGGGGTGACGGCGACGTTCTGCGAGGCGCTGGCCAAGGCCGGGGTCAACATCGAGATCATCAACACCTCGGAGATCAGGATCTCCGTCCTGATCCGCGACACGCAGCTCGACGAGGCCGTGCGCGCGATCCATGACGCGTTCGACCTCGGCGGCGAGGAACAGGCCGTCGTGTACGGGGGGACCGGCCGATGAGCACGAAGAACGGACCTGTCCTGGCGCTGGTCGGCGCGACCGGCGCGGTGGGCACGGTGATGATCGACATCCTGAACAGCCGCGAGCGGTGGCCGTGGTCCGAGGTCCGGCTGATCGCCTCCCCGCGTTCGGCGGGCAAGAAGATCACCGTCCGCGGTACGGAACTGACGGTCGTCGCCCTCGCCCCCGAGGTCTTCGACGGCGTCGACGTCGCCATGTTCGACGTCCCGGACGCCGTGTCCGCGCAGTGGGCTCCGGTGGCCGCCGAGCGTGGGGCGGTCGCGGTCGACAACTCCGGCGCCTTCCGGATGGACGACGACGTGCCGCTGGTGGTCCCCGAGGTCAACGCGGACAAGGTCGCCGAGCGCCCGCGCAACATCATCTCCAACCCGAACTGCACCACGCTGTCGATGATGGCGTCGCTGGGCGCGCTGCACCGCGAGTTCGAGCTGAGGGAACTCGTCGTCGCCTCCTACCAGGCGGCATCGGGTGGCGGGCAGGACGCGGTCGACCGGCTCAACGCCGAGGTCGCCGCGGTCGCGGGCAAGCAACTCGGCGAGCGCGCGGGCGACGTCCGCGAAGCACTGGCCGCGGCGGGCCTGAACCAGCAGGACTCCCCGTTCCCGGCCCCGCTGGTGCTCAACGTCGTCCCGTGGGCGGGCTCGCTCAAGGCCGACGGCTGGACCAGCGAGGAGCTCAAGGTTCGCAACGAGGCCAGGAAGATCCTGGGCATCCCGGACCTCAAGGTCTCGGCCACCTGCGTTCGGGTGCCGGTCGTGACGACCCACTCGCTCGCCGTGCACGCCACCTTCGCCCGACCGGTCACCGTCGAGCAGGCCCACGCGATCTTCACCGCGCAGTCGTCGATCGTGCTGATCGACGACCCGGAGAAACTCCAGTTCCCGATGCCCGCCGACGTGGTGGGCAACGACCCGACCTACGTCGGCCGGGTTCGTCAGGCACTGGACTTCCCGAACACGCTCGACTTCTTCGTCTGCGGGGACAACCTGCGCAAGGGCGCCGCCCTGAACACCTACGAGATCGCGGAGTCCATCGCCGCGAACGGCTAGCGCGTCGCTCACGAACACCGGAGCCCCCGCCACGACTGGCGGGGGCTCCGTCATGCGGCGACGGCCGGGAGTTTGGTGCGCTGCTTCCCGCGCGCGTTCAGCACGAAAGCCAGCAACGCGACCAGCACGCCGCCGACGCCCGCCACCACGAATCCCCAGGACGGCGACGAGTGGTCGACCACGAACCCGACCAGCGGGGCACCGGCCGCCGCGCCGAAGGTGAACGCCGAACTCTGCAGCCCGGTGGCCTCGCCGCGTCTGGCCACCGGGGCCAGCCGGTTCACCTCTTCGCCGGTGGCCGCGATCGTCGGGGCGCACATCAGGTTCGACGGGATCAGCATGATGGCCAGCAGCCACCACGACGAGCCCGCGATCCCCACGGGGATCACCAGCAGCCCGAGCAACCCCATCAGCACGACCTGCGGCAGTGATCGCCGCACGGCGCCGTGCACCACACCGCCGACTATCGAGGCGACGCAGAGCACGGCGATCACCGCGCCGGTCCAGTCGAGTTGCCCGGATTCGCGCAGGACCGCCACGATGGTGACCTCGGTGCCCGCGAGCACGAAGATCGCCCCCGACCCGATGAGCAGCACCCCGATCATCCGGGGTGTCAGCCACTCACGACGCGGGATCGACGGGCCGAGCTGGGGAGTCTCGTTCACAGCGCGGACGCGCGGATTCATCACGTACAGCGCGACGCCCACCAGGAAAACCGCGATCGCCATCACCGTCAGCGCCGTTTTCGTCGAACCCTGTGTGGCGATGAACACCGCGGTGGCGGGCCCGATCATGAAGGTCAGCTCGACCGAGATCGAGTCGAGTGAGTACGCCGTGCGCCGCAGGTCATCGGGGACCAGGGCGGCGATCGCCTGGCGCCCGATCGACATCACCGGCACCACGAGCAGGCCACCGACGAAGGCCGCGACGAGCAGTACCGGGTAGGACATGAACCGCGCGGACAGCCAGAACGCCGTCTCGCCGATGGTGACCACGACCAGCATCGGACGCAGGCCGTAGCGGTCGATGACCCGACCCAGAAAAGGTGCCCCGATCCCGATCCCGATGGTGGCCGCCGCGCCGGTCAGGCCAGCCTCGCCGTAACCGCGCTCCAGCCCGACCGCGACGTGCAATGTCATGATCATGTGGGCCGCGGTGACCGGGATGCGGGCGAAGAACATCAGAATCATCAGTGTTCGCACGCCGGGCAGGCTGAGCATCCGGCGGTACTGCTGCATGTATGGATCGCACCGGAACGGGCGACGGGACGCAACCCATTTTCATCCCACCATCCTCTTGACTGATTCCGACACGATGAGGGGTGGAGACGACGTCGGCGTGAGATGTGGACAGGGTGCGGCCGGATCGCCGGCCACACCCCCGGGTCAACTCACGATCGGGTGGCCGCCAGCGCGATTCCGGCCCGCAGCGCGCCTGCCGCC
>JALZNB010000614.1 GCA_030857905.1 Actinomycetota bacterium | reverse complement strand
GGGTTGGGGCGGCGGCGGCGAGGATGGCCGTGCCCTTCGGGGTGAGTTCGGCGACTACGCCGCGGGCGTCGTCCGTGCAGCCGACGCGGCGGACCATGCCTGCCTTGGTCATGCGGGTGATCTGGTGGGACAGCCTGCTCTTGGACGAGGCGATCTGGCTCGCGAGGTGGGTCATGCGCATTTGGCCTCGGTCGCATTCGGCGAGGCGGACCAGGACCTCGTAGTCGGCGAGGGCGATGCCGTGGTTGTCCTGGAGTTCGCGGTTGAGCTGTTGGCGCAGTAGTTCGCTGCCGATGACGTACGCCCGCCACGCGCGCATTTCGCCTGGGGTGAGCCAGCGGGGTTCAGCTCGCACGGATGTCACGTCACCAGGTTACGACGTTCACCTCCGAAGGCTGGTTTTCACCATGGGCAGGGGGCAGACTCCAACATCTTGTGCTGGAGTCGGGGAAGCTGGACGGAGGACGGATGATCGTTTCCAGTCGGCGGGTGGCCGCGTTGGCGGCGGCCCTGGTGACGGGTGCGGCCGGGTTGGTCGGGACGGCGGCGGCCGAGCCCGCGTCCAGGACGACGGAGGTGCGGCTGATCGCCTTCAACGACTTCCACGGCAACCTGCAACCACCTGCGGGTTCGTCTGGTCGGGTGACGTTGAGCAATGGCACCACCGTCGACGCGGGTGGCGCGGCCTTCTTGGCCACTCACGTCAAGCGGCTCACCGGTGAGGTCGACAGCTCTGTCGTCTTATCGGCTGGTGACAACATCGGGGCGTCGCCGTTGACCTCGGCGTTGTTCCACGACGAGCCCACGATCGAGTTCCTCAACGCGATCGGTGTGCAGGCGTCGGTGATTGGCAACCACGAGTTCGACGAGGGCTATCGCGAGTTGCAGCGTATGCAGTTCGGCGGTTGTCACCCCACGGACGGTTGCCAGTTCCGGCCGACGTTCCCTGGCGCGAAGTTCCCGCATTTGGGCGCGAACATCACCTTCGACAATGGTGTCCCTGCCGCGCTCCCGTTCACCGTCAAGGTGGTCGACCGGGTGCCGGTGGCGATCATCGGTGTCACGTTGAAGGATCTTCCGACCGTCGTCACGCCGGAAGCGGTGGAAGGCTTCAAGTTCCACGACGAGATCGAGACCCTCGACCGCACGTCGCGCCTGCTCGACACGCTCAACATCCACACTCAGGTCGTGCTGATGCACCAAGGCGACAACACCGAGGGTGGCGGCCCGGACGACTGTCGCACAGTGCCCGGCCCGGCGAGTCAGATCGCGGCCAAGGCGTCGGCGTCGATCGACGTGTTCTTCACCGGCCACAGCCACCAGCAGTACAACTGTGTGGTGACGGACCCGGCCGGCAAGCCGCGGACGCTGATCCAGGGGTCCTCGTTCGGCAGGCTTCTCTCCGTGGTCGACCTGAAGATCGACACTCGGACTCGGGACGTGGTGCGTGCGGATACCAAGGCGCGCAACGAGATTGTCACCCGCACCGTGACGCCGGACCCGGCCGTCGCCGCCCTCGTGGACGAGGCGGCGCACAAGTCGGCGCCCATCGCGAACCGGCCGATCGGCACGATCACCGCCGACCTGGTGCGCGCTGCGGGCCAGTCCGGCGAGTCCCCGCTCGGCGACGTGATCGCGGACGCGCAGTTGGCCGCGACCTCGGGCAACAGTCCCCAGATCGCCATGACCAATCCCGGCGGCATCCGCACCGACCTCACCTTCGCTTCGTCGGCGGCGGGCGAGGGCAACGGCGTCGTGACCTACGGCGAGGCGTTCGCGGTGCAGCCGTTCGGCAACATCATGCAGACGATCACGCTGTCCGGCGCACAGCTGAAGACCGTGCTGGAGCAGCAGTGGCAACCGAAGGCTGACGGGTCGGTTCAGGTCCGTTTCCTGCAGGTGTCGTCCACACTGCACTACTCGTGGTCGCTGTCTGGCAGCCAGGGCAACCGCGTCTCGAACGTCACCGTGGCCGGGCAGCCTCTCGACGCGACGGCGTCCTACCGCGTGTCGGTGAACAACTTCCTCGCCGCGGGCGGCGACGGGTTCACCGAGCTCGCGAAGGGCACCAACCTGACCGGCGGACCGGTCGATTTGGATGCCTTGGCGGACTACCTGACGGCGAATCCGAACGTGGCGCCGCCCGCGCTGAACCGGGTCACCGTCCTGCCGTGATCTCGTTGCCGAGAAGCCAGGGGCGGTCCGCGGGCGGCTCCTGGCTTCTCGGTCACTGGGTGTGTGCCGACCGCGCTCGATGGGGTGGTGGTCGCGGATTCACCCAGGACAGCGTCTGCGTCCACTCGGGACCCGGACGCGTTTGTTTCGGACAGTGACCGGAAGTTTCACCAGTTCGGGAGGGTTGTTTCCGGGAAGTAAGAGGAGCACCATGGAAGGTGGCCGCCCGAGTGGACGCGGAGCACGTCAGCCACCTGTGTCCCGGACACCGAGCCGCCGCGGGAAAGGCAGGTGGTGCCGTGCTGGAGCAGCTAATCCCCGTAGTGGTCTTCGACCTGCTGCGATCCCGCGGCTGAGACGACAGCATCGACCCAGCCCCGACTGCGAGCAGCGGGGGACCCCGGACTTTCGAGTGCGCCCATGCGCCGAACGTATTGCGGTCGCACCTCGACGCTGTTGAACCCTGCGTCGGACGCGTCTCCTGATTCGTCTGGCAGGGCTCCACGCCATCCGGCGATGCGAGGCCATTGCGAACATCGTGGGTCATCTGGGTGCGGTAGCCGACCAGGCACCGCACCCAGATGTATGTCCGCTCGATCTTCACCACCGAACTCCACCGCCTCTGGTCCCGACGTAATTTGTCCGTTTCGCGTAACTCCTAGGCATGTCTCGCGATCGTGGCTGGCGTGCATGGGCGAAGCAGGCGATAGTCCACTCGCCCGCAACAGGCACGCGGCGCCTGGCTGTTCGTGCGCGCTCCGATCAGCCGGAGGGGTGGACACTGCCTTAAGGTTTGTCCAGTCAGTCTGATCGGGGGCCGCCCGGTGCTCTCGACCGTCCGGACACGGAGTGGCGCGTGGAGTTCAACGACGATGTTTCCCTGGACACCTCCCAAGTTCAGGACACGCGGGGGTCGGGCGTTGGGGGCCGGGTCGCGCTCGGTGGCGGTGGCCTCGGCATCGTGGGCATGATCTTGTATTTCGTGCTCTCGCAGATCGGTGGCGTTCCCGCGGGCGTACCGCTGAGCACCAACGATGTCGGTCAGGGCCAGACGGTGAGCAACACCGACCTGGCGCAGGAGTGCCGCACCGGCCGAGACGCGAACACCAAGTCCGACTGCGCGATCGTCGCCGTGATCAACTCCATCCAGGGCTACTGGACCGACGAGTTCGCCCGCTCCGGATCGACCTACGAGGCCGCGGACACGACCTTCTTCACCGGCGGGGTGAACACGGCCTGCGGGTCGGCGACGTCGGACGTCGGCCCGTTCTACTGCCCGGCCGACAAGGGCGTGTACATCGACCTGGCGTTCTTCAAGGAGCTGGAGACCAAGTTCGGCGCGCAGGGCGGCACGTTCGCGCAGGCCTACGTGATCGCGCACGAGTACGGCCACCACGTGCAGAACCTGCTGGGGACATCCGACCGGGTGCGCAAGGGCACCGGGCCGCAGTCCGACGGCGTGAAACTGGAACTCCAAGCGG
>JALZNB010000585.1 GCA_030857905.1 Actinomycetota bacterium | reverse complement strand
ATCTTGCCCTTCTCCACGCCCCACTTCTCCATGATCTTGAGGTAGGTGCCGTCGTCGATCAGGGACTGCACGGCGCCCTGCACCGCCTTCGAGTACTCGCCCTTGGCCTTGGGCAGGATGATCCCGTAAGGCGCGGAGTCGTACGGCTCGCCCGCGCCCTCAAGGGCACCGTTGGTCTGCTTGAGCGCGTAGTCGACGACCGGGGAGTCGGCCAGCATGGCCTGCGCGCGCTTGGCCGTGAGCGCCAGCGTCGCGTCGGTCTGGTTCTGGAACTGGGTGACCGTGATCTCCGGCTTGCTCGCGGTCTTGCACTCCGCGGACTTCTTCTCCAGGTCCTCGACCTGCACGGTGCCCTTCTGCACGGCGACGTTCTTGCCACACAGGTCGGCGAGGTCGAGCTTGTCCGGGTTGCCCTTGAGGACGGCCATCGAGGTGCCCGCGCTGAAGTAGGACACCATGTCGACCTTCACCAGACGGTCGGCGTTGATCGTCAGCGACGACATCGCCATCTCGTACTTGCCCGAGGTCAGGCCGGGGATGATCGCGTCGAACGCGGTGTTCTGGAACTCCGCCCGCAAGCCCAGTTTCAGCGCGATGGCGTTGCCGAGGTCGATGTCCATGCCGACGACCTTGTTCTCGTCGTCGACGAACTCGTTCGGCGGATAGGTCTGGTCCTGGCCGACCACGATCTTGCCGTCGGCGGCGAAATCGGCGGGCACCAGGGCGGCCAGCGCGTCGTCCTTGGCCACCGTGGGCGTCTCGGCCGCCGACGTGCCCGGCTGCCCGGCGTCACCCCCGCCACAACTGCCGTCGCCCCCGCCACCGCAGGCGGTCGCGCCAAGCGCGACCACGGCGATGCCAGTGATCAGGTAGGACACCGGTCGGAACTGTCGTCGAGCCACATCTACTCCTCGCGTCGAATCAGCCGAGTGCAGGGGATACTGCCACTGGGTCACCCGAAAGTGCACTATGCGGATGGTTACGGACCCATCACCATCTTTGGCGGATGATTTACGGCATTTGGTCGATTGACCGGAAATAAATCCGGTCGGTTGGGTGGTCCACCCGTGACGCGCAGTTCTGGTGAACCAGGCCACGG
The DNA here is from genome assembly GCA_030857905.1 of Actinomycetota bacterium. Classification (GTDB taxonomy): domain Bacteria; phylum Actinomycetota; class Actinomycetes; order Mycobacteriales; family Pseudonocardiaceae; genus Actinokineospora. The sequence goes on along the minus strand of JALZNB010000585.1, from coordinate 1,462 downwards.
TATACACGGATGGGCGTATTCCCCGACACCGCACTGTATGTCGGGGTATGAGAGACGGGCATGACATCGGCGTCTCGCGGCATCACGGCTCATCGGGAGGCGACTCGCCGAACCGCACGGCACCCTCGGCTGACTACGCTTGTCGGCTGTGAACGCTGCCCTCCCGACCCGTGTGGTTCCGGACGACAAATGGCTCGGCTGTCTGCTCGCGGGAGCGGTCGGTGACGCGCTCGGCGCACCGATCGAGTTCCTCCGCATCACCGAGATCCGCGACCGTTTCGGCCCGACGGGCGTGACCGGGTACGCGGAGGCCTACGGCGGGCGCGGGCGGATCACCGACGACACCCAGATGACTCTGTTCACCCTGGAAGCCATGATCCGCAGCCACGTCGGGATACGTCTCGGCCTCAGGGAACAGCAGCCCGCTTCCGTACTGCAGCACGCTTATCAGCGCTGGTACCACACGCAGGGCGAGCCGTGGCACAAAGCGGGCGGGTCGTACGCGATGAACCCCGCGCCGGACGGCAGGCTCATGGAGGTGCCCGAGTTGTTCCACAGCCGGGCACCGGGGCTGACGGTGATCGCGGCGTTGCGGGCGTTCGCGAAGGGCGGGGAACGCGGGTCGATCACCAACGTGCTCAACGATTCCAAGGGCTGTGGCGCGGTCATGCGGGTGGCGCCTTGCGCGCTGTGGTCGCCCGATCCCGGTGAGGCGTTCGAAATCGCCGTACAGGCGGGCGCGCTGACCCACAGCCACCCGACCGGCTACCTGAGCGGGGGCGCGCTCGCGTTCCTGGTGCACCGACTGCTCGACGGAGTCCAGTTGCGGCAGGCATTGGCCGAAGTGCGGGCCGAGCTGGCCGACTGGGACCGCTCGGCGGAGACCATCGACGCCCTCGACGCCGCGATCTCGCTGGCAGGCCGAGGAAGGCCGACGGCCGAGGACATCGAGACCGAACTCGGCGGCGGCTGGATCGGCGAAGAGGCGCTGGCGATCGGGGTGTGCGCCGCACTGGTCGCCGAGGACCTGCCCGACGGCCTGCTGCTCGCGGTCAATCACTCCGGCGACAGCGACTCGACCGGAGCCATTTGCGGCAACCTGCTCGGCGCCGCGCACGGCACGGCGGCGATCCCGGCCGACTGGCTGGCGGAACTGGAGCTGCGCGACGAGATCGAACAGCTCTCCCGCGACGCGTTGGTCGAATTCGGCTCCGGAGACTCGCTGGCGAATCCGGGATGGCAAGCGCGCTATCCGGCGTGGTGACGCGGTACCGGGCGCGATAGTCGGATCAGACGGTGAGGGCCCGGTGAGTCAGCCGACGTTCGGCGGGACAGCACTCGACCCGATCGGCACCCTCGGCGAATGTCCCGTCGAGGCGACGACGGCGGATGATCATGTTGCTGACCTGCGGTCCGCCAGGTAGGTCCAGACGGCCGGTCGCCGAGTTGTCCGGACCTACCT
>JALZNB010000003.1 GCA_030857905.1 Actinomycetota bacterium | reverse complement strand
ACCAGCACGTCTCCGGTCTCGGTCACCAACAACACCGAACCCACCCACCGGGCGGCCCCATCGAGGGCCACCACCTCGGGTGGTCCGAAGATGCCTCCGGCGCGCCTGCAGACCGCCGCCGAGCCACGAGTGCGGCCGACATCGATCCCCAGCACATAAGGCATACGGATGGCCCCTCGGTAGCGACGACACGGGCCTTAGTTGTTACCAGGCCGCGACCATGTCGCAACCCCGGGGTCACGATGGCCGCAGTCCCTAACCCCCTAATAGGTGAAACGTTGTCACCCTTTCGTGAGGGGATTTCATCGGGGAGTGATCCCCGATGGCAACAGCGGCCCCGATCTCTACCGTTGTCGTCACAGCCTGAAGTCGATGCCCCCGGCCTTGGGCGCCATTGAGCCCAGCAAGGCCCCCTCGAATTGGAGATGTCGTTGTTCACCACGGACCAGACCCTGCACGATTTCGTGCTCACCCTGCTGACCGATGACGCCGCTCGGTCCGCCTTCGCCGCGGACCCGGCCGCCGCGCTGTCGGGTGCGGGCCTCGGCGACATCACCGCACAGGATGTCCAGGACGTCATTCCGCTCGTCGTCGACTACGCCCCCGAGATGGCCCTGGCCGCCGGTGGCGACAGCCCGATCGCGCAGCTTCAGGCCGTCGCCGAGGCCGCTGACGGCGTCAACGGTGGCTTCGTCCTCGAGTCCGAGCACGCCTCCAGCGTGGGCGCCTTCGAGATCGACGAGGACGGCATCGCCGCCGCCGTCGCAGGTGAGACCGAGTACGTCGAGTACCTGGCCGCGGTTGAGGCCAACGAGGACAACGTGACCACCGCGGCCGTCGTCGAGACCGAGCACGGCGTGTTCGGCGCGGCGGGCGACCTCGACGAAGACGGCCTGGTCAGCCGCGCGGGCTTCGAGTCCGACGAGCTCAGTGCCCGGGCCGCGGCCGAGGTCGACGAGGTCGACGAGGACGGCGCGCGTGGCGCCATCGACGTCCAGAGCGACGAACTCGAAGCCAGGGGCAACGTCGCCGCGGGTGAGGACGGCATTGGAGGCGTGTACGCGGTCGAGACGGACGAACTGAGCTCCGCCGGTCACCTCGTCGCGGACGAGGACGGCGTCCACGGCGCGTACGCCATCGAGAGCGACAACCTGGACTCCGCGGGTCACCTTCACGCGAACGAGGACGGCGTCGAGGCGGGCTTCGTCGCCGAGACCGACGAGGCCGCCATCGCGGGCGAGGCCCAGGTCGACGAGGATGGCGCGGCCGCCGCCCTCGGCGCCAGCACCGACGAGGCCGCGCTGGCCGCCGAGGCCATCGCGAACGAAGACGGCGTGGCGACCGCGTTCGGCACCGAGAACGACTACCTGTCCGCGTCGGGTCTCCTCGACGTCGACACCGAAGAGGGCATCGAGGCCGGCCTCGCGCTGGGCACCGATGACACCGCTCTCGCCCTCGACTTGGCTCTGGGCACCGACCTTGTCGACGGCGGCCTGGACACCCCGGTCGGCGCGTTCCAGTTCCCCGACCTCACCGCCCCGCAGTTCGGCGAGCTCGGTGACACCGACCTGCTCGACTCGCGCGGTGCCGACCTCACCGCGGGCACCGTCGCCAACTTCGTCTCCGAAGGCGGCAGCCTGGTCACCGAGACGGTCGAGACCGGCACCGGCCTCGGTGGTTTCCTCACCGGCGTCGGCACGCAGTCCGTCGACCACGGCGACGCGGGCGTGAACACCGTGACCGGCATCGTCGAGGACGTGGCCGTCCCCGAGCTGCCCATCGCGGAGCTGCCCGCCCTGCCCGAGCTGCCGACCGACCTGTCGGACGGTCTCCCGGACCTGGGCAACCTCCCGGTGGATCTCCCCACCGACCTGCCGACCGACCTGCCTGACCTCGGCGAGCTGACCGACCTCACCGACCTGGGTGACCTCCCGGTGGCCAACCCGCTGCCGGACCTCGACCTGGGCGAGCTGCCGGTCGGCGACCTGGTCAACGACAGCCCGCTCGGCTCGGTCACCGGCGACGGCGGCACGCTGCCCGACATCGGCGGCCTCACCGACGACCTGCACCTGGGTCTCTGAACCACCTGATCTCCGGACACGGCCGCACGGGCCACGTCCTGATCCGCCGAGCGGACGACGCCTCGGTTTCTCGAAGTTCATCGCGGCATCCGTCGGGGGTGTGCTGGATTTCGGGAACCTGAGGCAGGTTCGCTCGGCAGCGAGACACTTGACACCCAGCTCAGGCGACTGAGCCGCTGGGAATGGGGCGCTACCGATCAGGTAGCGCCCCATTCCGCTGTCCGACGCGACCCCCATTCCACACGACGACGAGAGAGCGCGAATCGTTGCGAACACCACCGCTGACTTCACCCGCACGGGTGAACACGGCACACTCGTCCGGGTGATGGCACCACCCTGGTTGGAGATCCTGGACGACACCATTCGCGCCTGCGCGGCGCACGAGCGCCCGGACCTGGCCGAGAGACTGCTCGACCGGCGGACCCGGCTGCTCGAACCCGGGCACCGCGTCGTCGTGTTCGGCGGACAGGGACACGGCAAGAGCCAACTGGTCAACGCGTTGATCAACGCGCCGGTGTGCGCGGTCGGCGACGACGTGACCACGGCCGTGCCCGCAGTGGTACGGCACGCCGAGGCACCGACCGCCGCGGTGGTGACCGGCCCCGCGCGGGCCGCGCTGGATTCATCCGCCGAGCGGACCGGCGCGGCGATCGGGTCGGTCACCGCCCAGGCCAACAAGTTGGCGCTCGTGCGCGACGACGTGGTGCGCACCGAGATCGGGCTCCCCCGATCACTGCTGGGCGCCGGACTCGTCCTGGTCGACGCGCCCGCCATCGGCGACGCGGCGTCCCCGCACACGTCGAGGGCGATGGCCGCGCTGGCCGAGGCCGACGCGGCTCTGCTGGTGAGCGCCGCGACGGGCGAACTCAGTGACCACGAGGTCGACCTGCTCAGCCAGGTGGTCCGCCTGTGTCCGACCGTCCTGGTGGTGTTGACCAAGATCGACATCGTGCCGGGATGGCGGCAGACGGCCGACGGCGCGCGCAGGCGGTTGATTGAGGCAGGTCTGCCATCCGTCGTGCTGCCGGTGTCCTCCACGCTGCGGCTGGCCGCGGCCAAGGCCGACGACAAGGCGCTCAACGCCGAGTCGGGCTTCGCCGAGCTGATCACCCACCTGCGCAAGGAAGTCCTCGCCAACCCGACCGCGGTCTCGACGAAGGCCGCGGCCGCGACCAGCCGGATCGCGGTCGACCAGTTGATCGCCCCGCTGCGCGAGGAGTTCGACGCCGCCACCCCGGGAACCAACGCGACCGCCCTCGCCGACTGGCACGCCGCCGGGCGCAGAGTCGAGGACCTGCAACGGGAAACGGCCCGCTGGCAGACACTGCTCGCCGACGATGTCGCCGACCTGATGTCCGATGTGGAGTATGACCTGCGGGACCGGACCCGGCGGATTCTGCGGGAGGTCGACGACTACTTCGACGAGGCCGACCCGGCGAAGGTGTGGTCGGAGTTCGAGGAGTGGATGACCGACGGCCTCACCACCGTCGCCAAGGTCAACTCCGACTGGCTGCTGCAGCGCTTCGAGTGGATCGCCACCCGGATCGCCCACGAGGTCATCCCGGACGCCCGCGAGCTGCCATCGGCGATGCTGCGCGATGTGTCCGCATCGCACATGGACGCGCTGCGCACGCCCAACATCGAGAAGTTCACCCCGGTGCAGAAACTGTTCGTCGGCCTGCGCGGCTCCTACAGCGGCCTGCTGATGTCGGGGTTGGCCACCACCCTGGCCGGACTGCCGCTGATCAACCCGATCTCGATCGGCGCGGGCGCCGCGTTCGGCGTGCGCAGCGTGTTCGAGGAACGCGGGGCCAGACTCAAGCGGCGCCAGGCCATCGCCAAAACAGTCGCGCAGCGGCACGTCGACGACTTCTTCCTGCGCTACGGCAAGGAAACCAAGGACGCGACCAGGGTCATCCACCGCGCACTGCGCGACCGGTTCAGCGAGGTCGCCCAGGACCTGCGGCAGACCGCGACCGAGTCGGCCCGCAAGATCAAACGCGATCTCGACGCCGACGTGGCCCGCCGAGGCGCCCGCACCGCCCAGGTGCGCAAGGGCTTGGAGCACCTGGTGAGTCTGCGCGGCCGGATCGACGCGCTGCACGTCCGCCGCGCGGCGATCGGACAAGCCCCCCGCGGGTTGACCGCGTGAGCTTGGGGGAATCGGCGTGGACGCTGCTCGAACGCGCCCTCGCCATCTACCGGGACAGCCCGCGCGCCGACGGTTTCCTGCGGGCCCACCTGGCCCGCCTCGACGGCCCCCTGCGGCTGGCACTGGTCGGGCCGCCCGCGTCCGGACGATCGACGCTGCTCGACGCGATCGTCGGCGAACGGGTCACCCCGGAGATGGACCGACTCGTCGTCGACTGGCCCGGCGAGGTCGAACTGATCGACGGTGGCACCTCCGACGCTGACGCGGTGCTGTTCTTGCTGCCCCAGCCCGGCGGCGCGGACCTGCGCGCGTTGCGAGCGGCACACGATCACCCGATCGCGCGGGCGAACCCGGTGTCGACGATCGTGGTGCTGTCCCGCGCGGACGAACTCGGCGGCGCACGGGTCGACGCGTTGATCTCGGCACGCCAGGTGGCTCGGCGGCACGCGCGGTCGGCGGATCTGCGCGGGTTGTGCGTCGATGTGGTCGCGGTGGCGGGGTTGCTCGCGCTGGCTGGCGCGACCCTGACCGCCCCCGAGTTCTCGGTGCTCGACCAGTTGGGGACGGTGCCCAAGGGGGATCTGGAGCCGTTTCTGCTGTCCGCGGACCGCTTCGCCGGATCGGGTTTCCCGGCGCCGTTGCCCGCCGATGTCCGCGCCGCTCTGCTCGCGCGGTTCGGTGTGTTCGGCGTGCGAGTCGCCGTCGGATTGGTCCGACGCGGGTTCCGGGGACATTCGGCACTGGCCGCGGAACTGGTGCGCACCAGTGGAATCGGCGACCTGCGGGAGTCGATCGGAGTGTGTTTCGCCGACCGGGCGGGGGTGCTGAAGGCCCGAACCGCGTTGATCGCGCTGGACATCGTGCTGCGCATGGAACCTCGGCAGGCGGCCGGACCGGTGGCCGCCGACCTGGAGCGGATCGTGGCGAGCGCGCACGAGTTGCGTGAGGTGCGACTGCTGGCGGGTCTGCGGACCGGGCGGGTGGCACTGGGAGACGCGGGCGAGGAGGCCCGGTATCTCGTCGGTGGCCATGGAATCGGGCCCGCACAACGGTTGGCGATGTCCGGGGACGCTTATCAGGCGGTGCTGCGGTGGCGGGCCTACGCCGAGGCGCCCCACCTCGGGGATGCCGAGCGGCGGGCGGTGGCTGTCGTGGTGCGCAGCTGCGAGGAACTGGTGGCCGCCCCGTGAACCTGGTTGGTACGAAAGGCTGATTGTCCAATGCTATGAGTGGTTGGTATGTGAATAACCGCCAATCGTTTGTAAGCTCGGATGTCAGGCGCCTGACAGAACCCCTTCCCTGCATCCGAAGGAGTCCCATGTCCCTCCGTGGATACTCACGCGCCCTGATGGCGGTGGTCGCGTTAGTGCTCGGCCTGATCGCCGTCCCGACGACAGCCGTGGCATCGCCGACCCAGAGCGAATCGACCGCACTGGCGAGGACGGTCTACTACAGCGCGTCGGGCTACAGCGCCGAGGCCGACCAGGCCGCGCAGATCTGGAATTCCCGCGTTCCCAACGTTCGCATGGTGCGCGGTGGCAGTGCCACCATCAAGATCTACGCCACCACCGGCGGCGGTTCGCGGGCGTATGTCTGCGGCCTTGGCTGCGCGACGATCTACATCGACAGCCGCGACATCGCCGCGGGTCACTACGCGCTGCGCATCATGACGCACGAGATCGGACACGGCCTCGGTCTGCCGGACAACTACAACGGTGTCTGCTCGGTCCTGATGTCCGGTGGCAGCGCGGGCACCTCGTGCCGCAACCCGTACCCGAACTCGACGGAAGCCTCCAGGGTCAACCAGTTGTTCGCGGGCTACGCCACGACCCCGCGGATCTCCTCCGGGGTTTACGCACGCTAGTCGGCTCGATCGAGGCCCCGGCGGGAATCGGCGATTCCCGCCGGGGCTCCGCCGCGCATGGGTGACGAGCGTCGTGGAAGACCCGATCCATGGTCCATGACGGATAGGGGCCGGTTCGACCGATCGGACCTGTCAGAAAGTACCCGACTACAGCTTTAATCGGCGAGTCATCGACGAACGGAGTGCCGATGCTGCACCGGACCGTCCTCGCCTTCGTCGCGGCCCTCGCCGCGACCCTCTTCGCCGTTCCCGCCGAAGCGACCAGTGTCGCCGTCCCCGCCGAAGTCTCCCTGATGGCGGACACCCGACCATCGGGTTGCTCGTGGCGGTTCAAGGACCCGAACCCGCGCGAGCGCAGGATCAACCGCAACACGTACATGCACGAGATGTCGAACCCGCCCACCTGTGCGCCGCACGGCCCCATTCTGGGCACGTTGAGCGCGAACTCCACTTTCCGGGTCTATTACGCCGATCCGTACTCACCGTCGTGGTGCTACGGCTACTCGGTCCAGATCGCGCGCACGGGATACATCCTCTGCGAGGCCTACGACTAAGGAGCCATGTTGATTCGCCGACTCGCGTTGACCTTCGCCATGGTGGCGGTCGCTGTCGTGGTGCCATCGGGCACCGCGTCGGCGGAGCCATGCAACGGCACTTACACCCATTGTGAGACCAATCAGTGCGTGACGGGCCGGTTCTACCTGAACTACGACCCGACCGCCGACCGCTTCTCCAGCGAGTACGGAGCCCCACTCGTCCAGGGCGAGCAGGGCGACATCCGGGACGAGCCCTATCGGCGCTACGGGCCGCGCGGGGTGCGCGCGATGCACTCCGGCAAGTGGGGCTTCTACAGCACCGGCTGCTTCCCCTGAGGTAGATGATCTTTGCCCGGGTGGTGAGGTACCGGCCCCGGTACTACGGTCGAAGTCGTTGAATCGACCGTTTAGGGGAGCCGATGCCTGCCACAGGCGTAACCGCACGTCACCAGGGTCACGTCGGTTCGGATACGAACGTCGACTGGGGAGAGCAGCACGACCGGCTGCTCTCCTTCGTCTACCGGGTCTTTCGCTGCTGCGGTCGCGATGTGACCGAAGCCAGTGCCATGGCGGTGGAACTGTTCGGCGAGAACGCCAGGCTCGTCACGCGGCCGGATCTCGGTGACGACAAGGTCCGGGCGCACGTGGTCCGGCTGGTCACGGCCATGCTGGGTGACCAGGTCACCCGAGGTGATCTTTCGACGGCCGTCCGCCAGGCGGCCTTCCTCGACTCGGTGACACGGCGAGGTCTGACCGACATTCATGAGTCGTTGTCCACGCTGGAGGGCTTTACCCGGCACATGTGGGCCGACGTGCGAGCCACAGCCGGGTAGGACGACACGCGTTCAGTCGATCACGACCAACTCGAAGTGCCGGATCGCGGCGGGCACGTCAGCCGAGCACGTCAGTGGGCTGTCACTGCGGTGGAACCGGGCTCTGACCTGAACAGACAGTAAGGAATCCGCTGCCTGAAGGTCCACTTTCCACAGTTCGCGCTCGATCCGCTGGACAGCTCTCGGTGCCAGCGAATCGACACCACGTTCTCCCAGCAGTTCGCGGGCGAACTGCTGCGCCGCCTGGACAGGCGCGGCGAACGCCGAGCGGCCACGCAGTCGGGGCAGGTCGAGCAACCCCGCCGCATAGTCGGCGGCGGTCCCCGGCGCGTCGCTCGCCGAAACCTGTCCGAAGTAGAAGCCGTGCGGCAGGGCCAGAAGATTCGCCGCGAACCGGTCACCCCCGACGTGAGAACACTCCCAGGTGGCGCCCGGACGAGCGATCGATAACGCGGCGGCGACAGGTCTACCCCGGATCGCGCAACACGCGTCGTGCCTGCCGTGGGTGCACACCAGGTAGATCGGCTCGGTCGAGTACGTGCCCTTGCGCGTGGTCAACCCGAGGTCGGCCAACTCGGCGGGATCGTCGTAGGAGGACCACCAGCTCCCCTCGCGCCCAGGCCGCGAGTCCACGAAGGCCCACCGACGCGGCCCGGGCACCGCACGGCCCGGTCGACGGATCAGCAACACGCGCGCGCTGAAGACGGCAGCCTGTGCCACGACCGCCTCGACAACCTCCGGCGGCAAAGCGGAGTCGAACAGAGCGTCCGTCCCCCATGGCCCCTGGTGCTCGATCAGCAGCCAATGGCTCACCGGAGGCGCGCTCGCGCCCAGCGAATCTCCGCGGCGGGCGCACCCCTCGGCGCACCGCTCGCGGGTCAACCGTTTGTCCTCTGACCACCCATAGGCACCAGGATTCCCTCTCGCAGCAGCCTGCGCACCAGAACAGTCTGATCCGTCACATCCAGACCGGGCAATCGCCCAACGACACACGGCTCACCGGCGAGCAGCGCGAACACCGCATCCGCGGTGAAAGAGGGCAGCGACAGCCTGTCCCCCGGGATGTCGATGACCACCCGATCACCCTCGACCCGCGAGCGGTGACGCAACCCGTCGCGCAGGCGGACGGTCATGCCGGCGGCGACCGATCCCACCGCGGTGGCTTGAGCCAGCGGGCCCAGTGGTCGCGGTCGGGTACCCGACCAGACCCGGTCGCGCACCGCCCGCGCGGCATCCTCGGGGTCGACGGTTCGCAGCGTCTTGGCCAACGCCTCCACGGTCGCCGCGAGATGCGGGGCGAGCTGGTCGGGGTCAGCCACATCGATGCCCAACGGCAAGGTCGACCGCAGATCGGCGTCGCCACCCACCAGCGACAGCAGCGCCTCGACTAGCGCGTGCCGGGTGAGTACGTGCACGCCGACAGTCAAATGTGCGGACACCTCACCAAGGGCCTTGGCCGAGTGCAGGTAGCCGCGCGGCAGGTAGAGCGCGTCGCCGGGGTTGAGCACCTTGTCGATCAGCGGTGGTTGAGCCGCGCGGGCGGCCACAGCGTCGGCGTGTTGATCCCAAGGCTGACTGCGCAGTGGGTCGGTGTGCACGGGTTCGTGCACGAGCCACCGCTTCTGACCCGCGATCTGCAGGACAAACACGTCATGAACGTCGTAGTGGGCCGAGAACCCCTGCGAGGACGCGGGCGTGACGTAGGCGTTGACCTGAACCGGGTGACCGAGGTCGACACCGAGCTGGCCCGCGAAGTCGATCAGCGGCGGCCACATCCGGTGCAGGCCCTGCAGGACGACCGTGCTCCCATCAGCGAAGAGCGCACCAACTTTGTCGTCGAGCACCTGATCAGCGATCTCCGCGCCGACCCCGCCCCCACCGGTGAACTGGCTGGTGCCCAGCACCGCGCCGTCGCGGGCGATCCTGATGAACGGGGTGCGCAGACCCCGCTGGGACAGCAGCTCGTCGACACCGCCCAAGGTCAGCAGGTCGTCGAAGGCTTTCGGCAACTCATCGGCCGTGGTCAACAGTGGGCGGGAGGCCCAGTGGCGCTCCGCGAACTCCGCCGGGTCGACCCCGACACAGCGCCGGAGCGCCGGGCGGTCCGT
>JALZNB010000537.1 GCA_030857905.1 Actinomycetota bacterium | reverse complement strand
TGTTCACGGTGCCGCTGAGAACGCCACCGGTGATGGTGACGATGTCGTTGCCCGCAGTGCCGGTCAGGACCTGTCCCGCCGGAATACCCGCGTTGCAGACGATGGTGTCGCCGGACCCGTTGGGGGCCCGGTTGCAGCCGACCGGATCGGCATGGGCGGCCCCGGGCGCCACCAAGGCGAATCCCGCCGCGATACCCACCCCGACCAATCCTCGACGCAGCCGAACGGTCGCGCTCGTGCGCACACTCAGTGTCATTCATGCCTTCACCATCGAGTGAGCCCAAGGCTGACGCCATGAACCCGTGAGTGCGCGTGATGATCTGTGTGAATTTGTGGCCGGTCGTCACACGCACCGGATTCACCGCGCCTCAGTGATGACCCTTTACTCTTTCAGGCGGGCAGGAAAGGTTGCCGGCGAGTAGTCACTCCTTTGCGCCGATTCCCACCGGGTGGGAGGGTCTGGTCGGTCAGGAACGGATGGCTGTCGATATTCGGCTCCGAAAACCCACATTCGTCATTCGGTGAAATCCACATCTGGGGCTTCTCAGGCCCTGGTCTCGCGCGCCGACCACAACAGGGCGACCCCGAGCAGGATCATGACCACGCTCGCCGGGATCTGCGCGGCCTCGGGCAGCAGGTGTCGCTGCGCGAACCAGCTCCGGCCACCGTCCAGGATCTTCGACAGCCCCCCGCCTACTCCCTGGACGCACAGCAGGATTCCGACCAGTTCCCTGATGCCGTTCACGAGTACTCCTTCTCCGGTGCCTCGCGTCGATCCACCGTCGACCACAGCGGCCCCACGGCGAACCAGATGGCGGTGATCACCCCGAGGCGCGGAATCCATTGCTGCCACAGCACTTCGGTTCGCTCAGGGGTACCGATCACAAACGACAGCAGGACCAGCACCCCGACCCCCATCGAGCAGGCGATGACGCACTTGCCCCACTCGCGCCATTCTCGTTTGACCCGTTCCGGCCCGTACTTCGGTGGCTTCACCGGCGCCGGACCGCCCGCGAACCAATGCGCGAACCGGACGTCCGCCCACCGGATCAGGGAGTGTCCGAACGCGACACTGAAGCCGAGGTAGGTCGCGCCGAGGCCGTGCGCCAGGCCCGCCTCGCCACCGCCGCGCAAGTCGATCACCGCGGCGACCAGGAGCACGACGTCGAGCACCGGCGTGCCGACCAGCAGTACGTTGCTCGTGCGCCGCAGCTTGAACACATAGCGGGCGAGGAGTCCCGCGCCCAGCAGAACCCAGAATCCGATCTCGCAGAACGCGATCAGGGCCAACATCGGGTTGTCGCCGATGAGATCCACTAGTTTCCCCATGGGAGTGAAGCCTCCTGCGGCCGACGGGACGTTGTCGTCGCCGACTTGGCCCAGCGCAGGGTCATCACTTCGGGGGACAACCGCCTCCGACTCGGGTGGATGTGGTGCCCGGTCGGGTGTGTTGTGATGGGCGGGTGAGCAACCGAGTGCCCCGGCGCACGGGTCGTCCGCCGATCTGGCACGCGGTGATGGCGTTCGGCTTCGGCAGTGTGCTGCTCGCCGCGGACTTCCCGCTGGTGGGTCATTCGGCGTTGATCCCGCACCCTGACTGGCTTCGACTCCTGGTCCTGGCCTGCCTGTGCGCGCTGCAACTCGGCCGTGAGCGCGCGGCGGTGCCGATGTTCCTGTTCGGACTGCCGCTGGTCGCCGTCGACGCGGCCATGGGGCTGAGCCTGCCCGCGATGATCGTCGCGGGTGATCAGCTCTTCACCGCCATCCTCCACGGTTCGCGGCGGGCCAGCCGGAGTCTGGTGTGGACGGTCTTCGCGCTGATGATCGCCATGGCCGTGGCCTTCCTGTTTATCGCCGCCGACCCGCGGTCGTGGTTGTTGTTGGTGCTCCAGTTGGGATCGCTGCCGTTGATCCCGGTCTGGTGGGCGATCAACATGCGACAACAGCGCGCGTTGACCGACGCCGAACGGGAGCGTGCCGATTCACTGGCGCACATCGCCGTCCTCGACCGCGAGGCCGCCGTCCACGCCGAACGCGCGAGCATGGCCCGCGACCTGCACGACGTCATCGCCGGGAACATGTCCGCCATCGCCATCCAGTCCGAGGCACTGCTGTCCATGCGGGAAGGTGACCCGGACACCGTGCGCGCGGTACTGCGGTCGGTCCGGGAGAACGCGGTCGAATCGCTCACCGAGATGCGCGCCATGATCGGTCTTCTGCGCTCGGAGAACGTCTCCGACGGCTTCGCCGCGCCCGCGCGCCTGCGTGAACTCGAACGGCTCGTCCGCTCGGCCAGGGCCGCCGGACTGGACGTGCACGCCACATCGGAGCCGACGGACGACCTGCCTGCCGCGGTAGACCTGTCGGCCTTCCGGATCGTGCAGGAAGCGCTGACCAACGCGGTGAAGCACGCCCCCGGCTCACGGGCCGAGGTGGTCGTGCGCGTCAGGGACGGAACACTGGTCGTCGAAGTGACCAACAACAAGGCGGGCGCCAGGGTGAACCCGGCGGGCACCGGGCTGCTGTCGATGACCGAGCGGGCGCGCGGCGTCGGCGGTCGCCTCGTCGCCGGGCCCCACGGTCCCGGTTGGCGAGTCCGCGCGGAACTACCGGTGGAGGACGAGTGACGATCAGGGTTCTGGTGGCCGACGACCACGCGGCGATCCGGGCTGGGCTCACGCTCATCCTCGACGGCGCCGAAGACATCTCGGTCGTCGCCGAGGCGGGTGATGGCGCGTCCGCGGTGCGCAAGGCGTGCGCGCTGCGCCCGGACGTGGTGCTGATGGACGTCCGCATGCCCGACATGGACGGCATCGAGGCGACGCGACGGCTGGTGACCGCCGAAGTGTGCCCGGTGCTCGTGCTGACGACCTTCGATATGGACGAGTACGTCTATGGCGCGCTTCGTGCGGGGGCGGCCGGATTCCTGCTGAAGTCCGTCGACGCCCCCCGGCTCATCGAGTCGGTTCGGCTCGTGGCCGCCGGGGACGGGGTGATCGAGCCCAGCGTCACCAAACGCCTGATCCGCGCGTTCGCCGACGCCGAGCCGCGTGAATCGGTCCGGCCACCCGGGCTGGACGAGCTGACCGAGCGGGAGACCGACGTGCTGGTGTGCCTGGGGGAGGGCCTGTCGAACCAGCAGATCGGGCGCGAGCTGGGCATCGGCGAGGCGACGGTGAAGACGCACGTGTCGAGGGTGTTGACCAAGCTGGACCTGCGGTCGCGGGTGCAGGCGGCTGTTCTGGCGCGGGAAGCCCGACTGGTTCGTTGAGCCACCGCACCCGCGCACGACGGATTACCTCGTGTGGTGTTCGTGGAGCAGCAGCAAGGTGTAGGCGGCGATCGATTGCGCGTCGGTGATGGCGCCCGAGGCGATCCGCGCCTCGAAGTCCGCCCTGGCGAACCAGGCGGCCCGCATGTCCTGCTCCTCCGGTTCGCGCTCCGGCGCTCCCTCGGTGAGCCCGGTCGCGAGGAAGACGTGCCCGCGTTGACTGGTCAGGCCGGGCGCGCAGTCGAGGACACCGATCCGGGTGATCGCCGCGGCCCGCAGCCCGGTCTCCTCCCGCAACTCCCGGGCGGCGAGTTCCGCCGGATCGACGTCGGCCCGGTCGGGAGCGGTGCCCTGCGGGAACTCCCACCGCCGCTGACCCAGCGGGTAGCGGAACTGCTCCACGAGCATGAGGCGTTCCCCGTCGAGCGGGATGACCAGGGCGAAGTTGGGCTTGTCGACCACACCGTAGATGCCGGGGCTGCCGTCGCCTCGACGGATGGCGTCCTCGCGGACGGTCATCCAGGGATTGGCGTAGACCTGTTCAGAGCCGAGAATTTCCACGGTGATGATCCTGCCCCGAGGACCCCGGCCGCTCCCGGCGGGCTAACCTGCTCCGCGTGCGTCTTGTGATCGCTCGCTGCCAGGTCGACTATGTCGGGCGGCTCACCGCCCACCTGCCCATGGCCAACCGCCTGTTGTTGGTGAAGGCCGACGGTTCGGTGTCGGTGCACTCCGACGACCGCGCCTACAAGCCGTTGAACTGGATGACGCCGCCGTGCTGGCTCATCGAGGACCCCGGCGTGTGGACCGTCCAGAACAAGGCGGGCGAGAAGATCGTCATCACCATCGAGGAAATCCGCCACGACTCCAAGCACGAACTCGGCGCGGAACCCGGCCTGGTCAAGGACGGCGTCGAAGCCCACCTGCAGGAACTGCTCGCCGAACACATCACCACCCTCGGCGAGGGCTACACGCTGGTCCGCCGCGAATTCCCCACGGCCATCGGCCCGGTCGACATCATGTGCCGAGACTCCTCGGGCACGTCGGTGGCCGTGGAGATCAAGCGCCGAGGCGAAATCGACGGCGTCGAGCAGTTGACGCGCTACCTGGAACTGCTGAACCGCGACCCGTTGCTGGCCCCCGTCCGTGGCGTCTACGCCGCTCAGTTGATCAAACCGCAGGCCAGGGTACTGGCCGAAGACCGGGGAATCCGCTGCGTAGTGCTGGACTACGACGTCTTGCGTGGGACGGACTCCGACGAGTTCCGCCTGTTCTAGAGCGTGCGCTGACCTGCCCCCCGTTTGACCACGAGGTAACTAGGGGGTGTCTGGTAGATCATGATGTGAGGTCTCGGAGTCAAATTTTGATTGTGGCGATTTCGATGGTGCCGTTGTAGACGTAGTCGCCTTTGTCGTACCGCGTGGCGACTGCCCGGAACTGTTTGAGCTTGTTGAACACTCGTTCGGCGGTATTACGCTGCTTGTAGATCTCTGCGCCAAGACAGGTGGGCGGCCACCGCTGCTGCCTTTGCGGCGACGGCCGGCTGTCTGGTCGTCTTTCTCCGGGATGGTCGCTTTGATGCCGCGGTCGCGTAGGTAGGCCCGATTGGCCTTGAAGGAGTAGGTCTTGTCGCCGAGCACTCGTGCGGATCTGGTGCGCGGTCGGCCAAGGCCGGACCTGCGCATCCGGATGTCGTCGAGGATCAAGGTGAACGCGGTGGTGTCGTGCCGTTGGCCGGGGGCGTGTGATGCCGGATCGGACGGCATCGCCGGTCGGCGACGAGATGGATCTTCGTGGTCTGGCCGCCCCGAGACTCGCCCAGGGCTTCGCGGCCGTCCGAATCCTGCCTGCTCAGCTGCCCCTTTTGCGTTGTGAACGCTTGCGGGCGTCTGCGGCGTGTTGATGGGCGCGCACGCTGGCGGAGTCCCCCTGACGGTCCAGTCCGTGGCCTCGCCGGTGTCGGCGTCGACACGCTGCTCATCAACGATCCGCACCCAGGTTCCATCCACCGACCAGCGACGAGGCCTGCCACAAATGGTTTCCAGTTGCCGTGTCGCTCAGGCAGGTCTCGCCATGAGGTGCTGGTCCGAGTGCGCCCCAAGATCCTGTTGATCCAGTGCGGTGATCAGCCCATCAATGCCCCTGCCGAGGATGGGCGGGCAAAAATCACTCCAACAACACCCGTTCCTCGTCAGACAGCTCATGCCTTCTGATCACCAGAAACGAACTATATATATATCCACCACAAGATCTACTAGACACGCCCTGGGGGGAACGACTGATCAAACTGGCCTGCGCGCTGAGTAAGTGACGGGTCTGCAATGCGGATATTATTGGGCGGTCTCAACCGGTCGTTGCGACAGTGTGAGATAATTTCTCAACTGAAAGGCGACCATCGATTTGACCAAGAACATGCCGTTGAGCGCGGACGAGCGTGAAGTGATCTCTCGTGAACTCGCTCA
>JALZNB010000534.1 GCA_030857905.1 Actinomycetota bacterium | reverse complement strand
GGACAAGGTCGAGGCCGCGCGAGCGGCCGCGGACGCCGCGCCGAACGCCACAGTGGACAACCAGCTCACCGTCACCGCACCCGCGGTCGACAAGCGGGCTGTGCAGCAGCAGATCAACCAACTCGTCGCCGCACAGCCGATCACCTTCCAGCCCAACTCGGCGAGCCTCACCCCGCAGGGCGCCGAGACCGTCGACAAGGTCGCCGGTCTGCTCAAGGGAGTGTCCGTCGAGGTCGGCGGCCACGTCGCCGGGACGCCGGGCACCGAGGTGGACGCGCAGGTGCTCAGTGAGCAGCGCGCGGACACCGTGCGAACCCGCCTGACCCAACTCGGCGTCGCACCGGACGCCATCACCGCCAAGGGATACGGCGACACCACACCCCTGGCACCCAATGACACAGCCGCAGGCACGGCGGCCAACCGTCGCGTCGAGATCGTCGTCGCATAGGAGGAGAGCCATGAAGTATCTGTTCGGACAGGTCTGGCTCTGGATGCTGCTGTCCTTCCTGTTGGGCTCGCTGGTGACCTGGCTTGTCCTCAAGTTGTTCCGCAAGCCCAAGGTCGACGTCACCGAGGAACGTATCTCGGCGCCGGTCGACAAGAAACCCGAGGCGCCCGTCGCGTCCTCGACGACGACCGGTTGGGAGCGCGACACGGATCACGGCGAACCCCGGGTGCGCGATTCGGCGTTGAACTCCCTCGACGAGAAGGAGCGCACCACCGCGCTGCGCGACGGGGCCGACACGGACCGTTCCGGCAGCCTCTCGGGCACGCTCGACGATGCCGCGCCCGCCGAGCGGGGCCCCATTCGTCCGCTCGCGGGCTCCGATGACAACGACGTCGAACGCACGCAGATCATCGACACCGCTTCGGCCCGCTCTGACGCGGATGCGGGCCGGGTCCGAGAAGGCGCGGTCGCCGCCGCCGACGGCACAGGCAAGGCGGTGCCCATCGGTATGACCGCGGACGACGGCCCGTACGGCTCCGGTTCGGCTCGGCCAGGTCCGGGCGGGGCCGCGCCGTCAGCGGAGTGGACCGTCAAGGGCAACGCGGATTCGATGCTGTTTCACACCAAGGAGTCGCCGTTCTACCCGGTGACCACGGCCGAGGTCTGGTTCCGCACCGAGGAGGACGCCGAGCGCGCGGGCTTCCGGCCGTGGAATCGCGTCGGCGGCATGGAGTCGAGCAGCAGCCGCTCGGTTCCGCCCTATGCCGCCGATGTCCCATCGCAGCCCGTGAGCGCGTCGACAGAGTCAGTCGATTACGGCACGAACGCGGTCCCGCAGCAGGCGACGTCCCCGGACGCGCCGTTCGGGCCGGGCTCCGCGGTGCCCCGCAAGGATGGCTCGGCCCCGTCGGACGAGTACACGGTGAAGGGCAACGCGGACTCCATGCTGTTCCACACCACGGATTCCCCGTACTACCCGCGCACCATCGCCGAGGTCTGGTTCAAGACGCCCGCCGACGCCGAACGGGCGGGCTTCACGGCGTGGAACAGGCGCCGCGGCGACAAGCCGTCCACCCCGTTGGTCAACTAGTCGAGGACATGGACAAGGCCACCACCCGCGCGGGTGGTGGCCTTGTCCATGCTCGAAAAGAGAATCAGCCGACGACGGTCCAGGTGTCCTTGCCGCGCAACAGTCCGCGCAGGTCGGCCTTCTTGGTTTCCTTGGCCTGCGCCACCTGCTCGCGTGCCAGGTCGTCGTAGGTCGAACGTCGCACCGACCGGAAGACGCCGGTCACCGTGTGACTCAGGTCCTGAGTGGACAGTCGAGACAGCGCGAACGCGTACGACGGGTCCTCGGCGTGCGCGTCGTGCACCACGATGGCGTCCTCGCCCACCTCGCTGACCTTGGCCACCATGAGCGAGCCGAAACCCGCTCGAACCACGCCCAACTCGCCATCCGCGCCGAACCGGATCGGCTTGCCGTGTTCGAGCGGGATGAGCCGCTGCTCGGCCTCGCCCGGCTCCTTGAGCACGTCGAACGCGCCGTCGTTGAAGATCGGGCAGTTCTGGTAGATCTCCACCAGCGCGGAGCCGCGGTGCTCGGCGGCCTGCCGCAACACCTCGGTGAGCCCCTTGCGATCGCTGTCGAGCGCGCGGCCGACGAATGTCGCCTCCGAGCCCAGCGCCAGCGACACCGGGTTGAACGGGTGGTCGAGCGACCCCATCGGCGTCGACTTGGTGACCTTGCCGGTCTCCGAGGTCGGGGAGTACTGGCCCTTGGTGAGTCCGTAGATCCGGTTGTTGAACAGCAGGATCTTCAGGTTCACGTTGCGCCGCAACGTGTGGATCAGGTGATTGCCGCCGATGGACAGCGCGTCGCCGTCGCCGGTGACGACCCACACCGACAGATCCGGCCGGGAGGTGGCCAGGCCGGTCGCGATGGCCGGGGCCCGCCCGTGGATCGAGTGCATCCCGTAGGTGTTCATGTAGTACGGGAAGCGTGACGAGCAGCCGATGCCGGAGACGAAGACGATGTTCTCCCGCTTGAGCCCCAGCGACGGCAGGAACGACTGGACGGCGTTGAGCACGACGTAGTCGCCACAGCCAGGGCACCAGCGCACTTCCTGGTCGGACTTGTAGTCCTTGGCCTTCTGCGGTTCCTCGGTCGTCGGCACCCCCGCGAGCCCACCGAGACCGGGCAGGCCCAAGTCAATGGCCGTCATGCGACGTCGACCCCTTTCACGATGTCGGTGAGCACGTCTTGCAGTTCCTCGGCCATGAAGGGCAGGCCCGCGACCTTGGTGTAGCTGATCACGTCGACCAGGAACCGGCCGCGCAGCAGCAGGGCGAGTTGGCCGAGGTTCATCTCCGGGACCACGACCTTGTCGTAGGAGGCCAGGACCTTGCCGAGGTTCGCCGGGAACGGGTTGAGGTGACGCAGGTGCGCCTGCGCGATCGGGCTGCCCAGCTTGCGGACTCGCCTGCACGCCGCGCCGATCGGGCCGTAGGACGAACCCCAGCCCAGCACCAGCACGCGCGCCTCACCGGACGGGTCGTCGACCGTCAGGTCGGCCACCTCGATACCGTCGATCTTGGCCTGGCGCAGCCGGACCATCTTCTCGTGGTTGGCCGGCTCGTAGGAGATGTTGCCGGTGCCGTCGGCCTTCTCCAACCCGCCGATGCGGTGTTGCAGACCGGGAGTACCGGGGAGCGCCCACGCGCGGGCGAGGGTCTCCGGGTCGCGCAGGTACGGCCAGAACTCGCCGGACCCGTCCGGGGCGTTCGGCTCGGTCGCGAATTCGACCGACAGGTCGGCCAGGTCCTCGACGTCCGGGATCATCCACGGCTCAGAGCCGTTCGCGATCGCGCCGTCGGACAGCAGGAACACCGGCGTCCGGTAGCGCAGCGCGATCCGGGTCGCCTCCATCGCCGCGTCGAAGCAGTCGGCGGGCGACTGCGGCGCGACGATCGGCACCGGTGATTCGCCGTTGCGGCCGAACATCGCCTGGAGCAGGTCGGCCTGCTCGGTCTTGGTCGGCAGACCGGTCGACGGGCCACCGCGCTGCACGTCGATCACCAGCAGCGGCAGCTCGGTCATCACCGCCAGGCCGATGGTCTCCGACTTCAGCGCGACACCGGGACCGGACGTGCTCGTCACACCGAGCGCGCCGCCGTAGCTCGCGCCGAGAGCGGCGCCGATGCCCGCGATCTCGTCCTCGGCCTGGAACGTCGTGATGCCGTACTGCTTGTGTTTGCTCAGCTCGTGCAGGATGTCCGAGGCGGGCGTGATCGGGTAGGTGCCGAGGAAGACCGGCAACTTCGACTGCTGCGCCGCCGCGACCAGCCCGTAGGCCAGCGCCGTGTTGCCGGTGATCTGACGGTAGGTGCCCGGGCTCAGCTTCGCCGGGCCCACCTCGTAGGTGACCGCGAACGCCTCGGTGGTCTCGCCGTAGTTCCAGCCCGCGCGGAACGCGAGCACGTTGGCCTCGGCGATGTCGGGCTTCTTGGCGAACTTCTCCCGCAGGAACCGCTCGGTGCCCTCGGTCGGTCGGTGATACATCCACGACAGCAACCCGAGCGCGAACATGTTCTTGCACCGCTCGGCGTCCTTCTTGCCGAGGCCGGTGTCGGCGAGCGCGCCCTGGGTCAGCGTGGCCATCGCGACCTGGTGCACCTGGTACTGCTGGGTGAGCGAGTCGTCTTCCAGCGGGTTCGCGTCGTAGCCGACCTTGGTCAGGTTGCGCTTGACGAACTCGTCGGTGTTGACGATCAGCATCCCGCCCTTGGGCAGGTCGGCGATGTTCGCCTTCAACGCCGCCGGGTTCATCGCCACGAGGACGTCGGGGCGGTCGCCGGGGGTGAGGATGTCGTAGTTGGCGAAGTGCACCTGGAAGCTGGAGACACCGGGGATGGTGCCCTGTGGTGCGCGGATCTCCGCCGGGAAGTTGGGCATGGTCGACAGGTCGTTGCCGAACGCCGCCGCCTCCGAGGTGAACCGGTCGCCGGTGAGCTGCATACCGTCACCCGAGTCGCCCGCGAAACGAATGACCACGCGGTCGAGTGTGGTGACTTGAGACCCGGCCGAACCGCCGTTCACACGTGTGCTCATGAGCTAGCCGATCCCTCTCTCTGACGGCCGTGCGGCTCGTCTGTGCGCACTGTTGAGAGTAGTCGCCGTCCCTGGGCTGTTGTCGTGCCCGCCGAGAACTGGGGCCCCACTCTCCACAGTAGGGATCGCGAGGAGTGGTTCGGGCGTGACGCAGTGCGGATCACAGTGGGAAAACCATGGTCTACCTGCGGTATCGAGGCGCGGTCGACGACGGCCTGATTCGAGTGTAACTCGTGGTTACACTATCCCGAATGGTGGACACCGACCTCCGGTGACCGGCCGATTACCGTCCGCTGGAGATCCGCGCCCGCATCGCGTCGAGCAACTCGGCGAACTCCGGCGTGTTCATCGACTCGACCTGCGTGACCAACTCGGTCTCGACGGCCTCGGCGTGCTCGGTGAGCCCAGCCGTGGTCCGCAGCGTCCGCTTGATCGAGGTCACCAACTCGCGCGGCCCGTTCGCGGCGGGCGCGGCCAACGCCACCGCGGCGGCGACGAGCGCGTCGTGGTCACCGTCGACGGTGTCGAACACGAGCCCCAGCCGCCGCGCCTCGACGGCGTCGGGGACGTGCTTGAACAAGGTCATCGCCGTCGCGGTCTGCGGCCCGACGATTCGTTGCAGCATCCAGGTCATCCCGCCGCCGGGGTGAATGCCCAACTGGAGGAACCGCGCGTCGAACCGCGCCTTCGGCCCCGCCAACCGCACATCCGCCGCCAACGCGAGGTTCAACCCCGCGCCCACCGCGGCCCCGCCGACCGCCGCGATCGTCGGCAGCGCGCAATTGGCGACCGCGAGGAACCCCGCGTAGATCGCCCGCAGCCCCTCCTCGCGGGACTCGCCGAGCACGGTCAGATCGGCACCCGCGCAGAACGCGGGCGGCGCCCCGGTGACGACGATCGCCGACACGGCCGCGTCGGCCTCGCACTCCGCCACCACCTCGGCCAGCCGCGCCGAGATCGCCAACGTCAGCGCGTTGCGCCGATCCGGGGCGTTCAACGTGATTACCGCGACGCCGTCTCGTCGCTCAAGGAGGACCTCGGTCATGAAACGGACCCTATCCGGCCTCGGGGGCGGGCGGGCGTTCGAGCAAGGTCGACAGCACGACGGTCGAAACCGTGCGCGACACCATGTCGACGGCCCGAAGCCGTTCGAGGGCGTCTTCGAGGTGGTGGATGTTGCCCGCCCGCAGGTGCACAATCGCGTCGGCGGCCCCGGAAACCGTGTACGCGGCCACCACCTCGGGCAACGGTTCGAGCCGCTGGCGAATGCGGTCGGGAGAGACATTGCCCTGGCAGTGCACCTCGACGAAGGCCTCGGTCCCCCAACCGAGAGCCTCGGGATCGACCACGGCGGTGAACCCGCGCAGCACCCCGGACTCGAGCAGCCGATCCACCCGCCGCTTCACCGCGGGGGCCGAAAGCGAGACCACTTTCCCGATGTCCGCGTAGCTGGACCGGGCATCGGCCACCAGGCGCGAAATGATTCGCTGATCTATGACGTCCACACGCAACATTATGCTGGTCCACACGCAAGGTAGCGACATTGTTAGATGGTCGTGGGTGCCAATACATTTCGATCCATGTCGTCAGTACCTGCGCACCACGCCTCAGTCGTGTTGTCGTCCCCGACCGCGTCCGTGCAGATCTCCGAACGAGTCCCCACCGTCCGCAGGTACCTGATGTGCGAACCCAGGTACTTCACCGTCGAGTACTCGATCAACCCGTGGATGGACCCGTCCACCCCCGTGGACACGGGCCGCGCCATGGCGCAGTGGAACACCATGAAGGAGACCTACGAGCGGCTGGGCCACCAGGTAGAGACCATCGAGCCCATTGAGGGCCTACCCGACATGGTCTTCTCGGCGAACTCCGGCACGGTCATCGACGGCCACGTCCTCGGCTCCCGCTTCCGCGCACCCCAACGCGCCGCCGAAGCCGACCTGTTCCGCCTCTGGTTCCTCGACGCGGGCTACCGCGACGTCGTCATGCCGACCAAAACCAACGAAGCCGAAGGCGACCTCGTCTGGACCGGCGACGTCCTCCTGGCAGGCACCGGCTTCCGCACCGACGCGGGCGCCCATGCCGAAGCCCAGGAAGCCCTCGGCGTCCCCGTCGTCTCACTCCAACTCATCGACCCGCGCTACTACCA
>JALZNB010000524.1 GCA_030857905.1 Actinomycetota bacterium | reverse complement strand
GCGTTGAGCGCGCCCGCGAGGGAGCGCAGTTCGTCGTGCGCGTCCGGCAGCGGCAGTCTGCGGCCGGGGCCCAGCCGGGCCGCCGCGGTGCGCATCCGCTCCACCGGGCGCATCGAGGAGCGCACGGCGAACCAGGTGGCCACGGCCGAGGCCGCGCCCGCGATACCGGCGGCGACCAGGAGCCATCGCAGCGCGAAGCCGTGCGCGGCGGTGTAGCCGATCAGTCCTGTCCCGACGACGACGAGCCGCTGAGAACCGTCTGGGGCTGTCGCGACCGTGCCGAGCCATCGGGCAGGGGGCGAATCCTGTTCCCGGAGCACCGCCACACCCGCCTTGAGAACACGTATGTCGGCCGCGTCCAGAGTGGGCGGTTCGCGACCGTCGACCGCGGCGCCCGCGGTGTCGAGCACCCGTACCTGGATGTTCGGCGACGGCGACACCGCCGGACGCCCCTGGGCGATCTGCGTGACGGCGGCGGCCCTGGTCGAGATCAGTTCCTGGTCGGCCGAGTCGACCAGCAGCGGGCCGATCATCCGGCTGGTCAGCACGGCGACGCCGAGCAGCACGGCGAGGGTCACCGCGGTGGCCACGGTGGTGATCCGACAGCGCATGGTGCGCCGCAGCCAGAGGCCGCGCAGGCGGTTCACCTCGGCCGGGCGCCCGCGGGATCGAGCGCGGCATCGATCTCGCTGGTCGAGGCGAGGTAGCCGTGGCCGCGCACCGTGCGCACGATCCCGTCCGCGCCCGCCGCGTCGAGCTTGCGGCGCAGGTAGCCGACGTAGACCTCGACCGCGTTGCGGGTGGCCGCCTGTTCGTCGCCCCAGACCGCGCGCAGCAGTTCGTCCTTGGTGACCACCGTGCCCGCGCGGCTGGCGAGGACGTCGAGCACCGCGAACTCGCGTGGGCTCAACGCGATCCGCACCCCGCCGAAGGACACCTCGCGCGTGCTCCGGTCGACCTGAAGGTCGCCGAGACGCAACTGGCGGCCGGTGTCCTCCGCGCCGCGCCGCAACACCGCGCGCACCTGGGCGACGAGGACCACGAACGAGAACGGTTTGACGAGGTAGCCGTCCGCGCCGAGGTCGAGTCCGTCGGCCTGGTCGACCTCGCCGTCCTTGGCCGAGACCAACAGAACGGGGGTGCCCACGCCCTCGGCGCGCATCCGTTCCAGCACGCGGTAGCCGGACAGACCGGGCAGCATGATGTCGAGCAGGACCACGTCGAACGTGCCGGTGAGCGCGATCCGCAGTGCGCTCGGGCCGTCACCCGCGACCACCACGTCCATCCCCTCGGCGGTGAGCCCGCGTTGCAGCGCGCGCCGTACACCGAGTTCGTCGTCGACCACCAGCACTCGAGGCTTCACGCCTGTCATCATGGCGGTAAGGGCAGCTTTCCCGCGCACTCTCTCAGCGGTCTCTCAGCGGGCGACGCGCTCTCAGCGCCATCTCAGTTCACCCGGTGCAGTCTCAGCGGTGCGGGAACGAGAACCCGAACAGGGAGAGACAGCATGAACAGGAAGAGGACGGCACTATCCGTCGCCGTGGTGGGGACAACCACCGGAATGGTGGGGCTGGTCCTACTGGCCACTCCCGCCGGAGCGGGCCAGGCTCCCCCGGCGCTGCCGGACGTCTTGGCCGAGTCGCTGGTGCAGTCGGTGCTGAGCACGGAGGTGCCCGCGCTGGCGGGCAAGGTCGAACTGCAGAGTGAGCTCGGGCTGCCCATTCCGGGCCTGCCGCAGGGCGCGGGCAACGGCGAACTGGCCAGGGTCTACTCCGACGGCGAAGGCCGTGGCCGGATCGCACTGGGCAAGGGCCCGGGTGAGCGAACGTTCGTGCAGGACGGCAAGACGCTCTGGATCTGGGACTCCAAGGACCGCTCGGTCGTCAAGGTCAATGACATCGACAAGCAGCAGAAGACCGCCGAGAAGTTGGCCGACCCGGCCACGGCGGCTCGTGAACTGGTCAGGGCCATGCAGCAGGACAGCACGGTGACGGTGGACGGCACGGCGCGCGTCGCCGACCGCCCGGCCTACCAGCTCGTGCTGACCCCGAAGCCGACCGAGCGCACGCTGCTGCGCGAGGTCCGCGTCGCGATCGACTCGGAGACCCGGCTGCCGCTGCGCCTGGAGGTCATGGCCAACGGCCAGCCCGCCCCGGCGTTGCGGATCGGCTTCACCGAGTTCAGCACCGGCGCGCAGGACCCCGCGCTGTTCACCTACACCCCGCCCGCCGGGGTCAAGGTGACCGAGCCGAAGCCGGACGAGGCGCCGACGCGCGAGGAGCAGGAGGACTTCCTGGCGAAGGCGAACCTCAAGCCGGTCGGCCAGGGCTGGGACATCGTGCTCACCGGCAAGATCCCGGCTGACGCGCTGGCCAAGGGCCAGTCCGCCGAGAACGGGCCGGACCGCCGCAGCGGGGCCGACGCCAACCCGATGGGTCTGCTCAAGCAGTTCGGCACCGAGGTCAGCGGTCCGTTCGGCACCGGCTACGTCATCTCGACCAAGGTGGGCACCGCGCTGGTGACCACCGACGGCCGGGTCGCGGTCGGCGCTGTGCCGCAGCAGGTTCTGGTCGACGCTCTCGGAGCGAAGTGACCGGCTACACCGAGCAGGGGACGGCCGCGGCTTCCGCGGCC